>JBEIDF010000041.1:0-22341 GCA_040383605.1 Lewinellaceae bacterium | reverse complement strand
GTTAACAGCATTTTGCCTCCCGTCCATTTTTCCATTTTCGGGAACAAAGATATTTTTAAAACTTTTAGCTTGCATTATCATTTTTATTTAAAACATAATTTATCGCCTTGCTACCACCTGTCCTTCGTACTTTAAATTAATGATCCGGTACTTTCCCCAGCCTGCGTATGGCATGGCTTCTTTGTAGAAGATTTTAAGATTATCGAGTTTTTCTTCCAGTCGGCTGGTATCGCCCAGCATAATCAATTGGTCGCCGATCAGGGGGGTAAGGATGTACTCGCCGGCGTTGTTCACGTGAATTTGTTGGATAAACCCGGCGAAAAACTTATCGGCCCGCAGGCTTTGGATGATATACAGCAGGTCTTTCAGGGCGTGTTTTTTTTGTTCCATAAAATCGGCTGCGTACAGGGGGATATTGCCGGTCGCCACGGGGGTTCGGGCGGTGAAATGTTTAGACGGCGGCATTTTAGCGCCGCTTTCGTCCAGGTAATAGTTTCCGCCGCGATAATCCAGCACGCGTACAACAGGCGCGCGCTGTTGGATTTTCACGCGGAGGGTATCGGCCTGGTCAACGTACGCGTCCGCATCGGCCACGAAGGGGTCCTCCTCCAGCACCATTTCCACGCGTTCCACCTCGAGACGCTCGAGTTCAGTACCTTCCAGGGTGTTCCCGAAGGCGCGGAGCAGGGCTTGTCTTGCATCGCTTTCGGTGATCAGTTTATCCTTGCCATCGAGTGGGATGACCTCCACAACCACCTGTTCCGCGAAGCTGTTTTTCTTCTGGTTGATGGAGATGAACAGGATCATCAGCACCATGGCCAGGAGGAGCAGCCAGATGATGCGGTCGTATCGGAGCCGCGGGAGGTTAAAAAATGGCAATTCAAACATATTATTATTTACATTCTTTTCATTTGGTGCGGTTTTCGTCGCGCAGACTTTGCGTGGCGAGCAGGTTTTTGATGGGTTCCACAAGGGTATCTATATCGCCGGCGCCCAGGGTGAGCAGGACTTGCGGCGGATTTTGAGCAAGCGCTTGCAGCAGTTCGGCTTTGTCGAGTACCTGCACATTTTTATTTTTCATCAGCCCGGCCAGCATCTCGGCATGCACGCCCTCGATCGGAAGTTCCCGGGCCGGATAGATTGGCAGCAGGTAGCAGCGATCCAGTTGATCCAGCGCAGCGGCGAACTCCTCGGCGAAATCGCGCGTGCGCGAGAACAGGTGGGGCTGGAAAATTCCGGTAATTTCTCGACCGGGAAAGAACATGCGGGCGGCGGCGATGGTGGTAGCGAGTTCGGCCGGATGGTGGGCGTAATCGTCCACAAAAACCAGGTTTTCGGTTCGGATAATGTATTCGAAGCGGCGGTGCACCCCGGCGTAGTCGGCCAGTCCGGCCTGTACTTGCGCCGGCGACACGCCGGCGAGGAGTGCGAGCGCGGTAGCGGCTGCGGCGTTCTCCACGTTGTGACGGCCAGGAAAGGCGAGGTCAATTTCGAGGGCGTGCAGGGGCGCCGCCGGCCAATTGGGCCCCGTATGGAGGCGGAAGCAGAGCCGGCTGTTTTCCACGCGCAGATCGGTAGCGAACAAATCGCCTGCGCCGATGCCGAAGCTGCAGGCCTGGCGGCCGTCGGCGCGCAATTCGGCACAAACCGCCTCCAGGGGCAGTCCGTGCTTATACATCAGTACGCCGCCGGGTTTGATCTGGCGGGCAAACTGCCGATACGCTTCCTCAACCGCCGCCGGGCTGCCATAGATATCGAGGTGATCGGGATCCATGGAATTGATCACGGCGATATCCGGCGTGAGGTGCAGGAAACTGCGGTCGTACTCGTCTGCTTCCACCACCACCCAGTCGCTGTCGCCCTCGGCGAAATTGCTGCCCAGGTTGCGCGCGATGCCGCCGAGGAAGGCGGTGGCGTCTATCCCGCCGGTGCGGAACAGCTGGGCGGTCATGGAGGACGTGCTGGTTTTGCCGTGCGTGCCGGCGATAGCGGCGCAGCGTTTGCCGCGGCTGATCAGGCCGAGCACTTCCGCCCGTTTTTTGAGGGGCGCCTGCAAGGTTTTGACGAACTGCAGGATTTGGAGATCGGCCGGGATAGCGGGCGTCCAGACGATCAGATCGGGCTTGTCGGGAACCAATGTCGGATCGTCCGTGTAGTGTACGTGCATACCTTCGGCTTCCAGCGCCCGGGTGAGGGCCGTCTGCGTGCGGTCATATCCATAGACGGCCGCGCCGTGTTTGTGGAAAAAGCGCGCCAGGGCCGACATGCCAATGCCGCCGATGCCTAGAAAATAGATTGTATGGATATCTTGCAGTTTCATGATGCGCTTTTTTCGTTGTGCACAGGTGATTTGGCGAGCAGATCCAGAACGATATCGGCGATGATCCCTGCGGCATTGGGGCGGGCCAGCGATCGGATAGACTCGCTCATAGCGAAGGCCAGGGCTTCATTTTCCAGCACCAGCAGGGCTTCCGGGAGGAGTTTTTCCACCGCTTCCGCATCGCGCACGATCCGGGCGGCGCCTACCTGCGTAAGCGCCAGGGCGTTTTTGGTTTGGTGGTCTTCGGCGACGTTGGGCGAGGGCGTCAGGACGACCGGTTTGCCGACGATGCACAGTTCGCTGATCGTGAGTGCGCCGGCGCGGGCGATCACGACATCGGCCGCTGCATAGGCCTGATCCACGCGATCTACGAAAGGTACCAGGCGCACATTGGAGAGCCGGGCCGTGTCGCAATTTTGATATTTTGCCACATAAAAGCGGCCGCACTGCCAGAGCACCTGCGTATCGGGGCGTATCTGGAGCAAATTGTGCGCTGCCGCCATGGCCTCATTCAGGGTGCGGGCGCCCATGCTGCCGCCGGTGAGGTAGATGGTCTTTTTGGTTGGATCCAGGCCGAACGCCGCGCGCGCGTCCGCTTGCATGCCCGCGAGGCGCGTCAGGTCTTGGCGCACCGGATTGCCGGTCAGCCGTATTTTATCTGCCGGGAAAAAGCGCTCCATGCCGTCGTAGGCCACACAGATGCAAGCCGCCTGTTTGGCGAGCAAGCGGTTGGTGACGCCCGGGAAAGAATTTTGTTCTTGAATGACCGTGGGGATGCCCAATTGCTGCGCGGCGCGCATCACGGCGCCACTGGCGTAACCGCCGGTTCCGATCACCACGTTGGGTTGGAAGGCATGCAGGATGCGTTTGGCGCGCAAGGCGCTGCCGATCAGTTTGAACGGGAAACTGAGATTGCGCCGCAAACTCGAGAACGATAGTCCGCGTTGAAAACCGGCAATATTCAAGCCCTCGATTGGGTAGCCGGCCAGGGGTACGCGATCCATTTCTATTTTGCCTTTTGCGCCGACAAACAGAAATTCCGCATCCGGACGCACGGCCCGGATGGCATCGGCGATCGCGATTGCCGGGAAAATATGTCCCCCGGTACCGCCGCCGGTGATGAGAATTTTTATTTTTTGTGCGTGTGGCATAATTACAACTAATTGAAAAGCGGGGATTAAGAAAAAAGCGTGCAGTGATCTGGTCAAACTTCGTCTAGACTTTCGATATATTTTGAAACGCTCAGAATCATCCCGAGCGCAATACAGGTAAACAAAATACTAGTGCCACCCATCGAGATGAGCGGCAGCGTTTGGCCGGTTGGGGGGACGAGGTGTACGTTCACCGCAATATTAATCAGTGCCTGCACCGTCATGCTCAGGCTGAGCCCGATCGCCAGGAACGCGCCAAAAGCCTTAGGGCTCATCGTCACCAGCTTGACGGTGCGGAGAAACAACAACACATACAGCCCGAGAATCAGGCCGCCGCCCACCAGTCCGTACTCCTCGCAAATAATCGCGTAAATAAAATCGGCATACGCGAACGGCAGGAAATTGCGGATAATCGAATTGCCCGGCCCGACGCCGAACAAACCGCCGCGCGCGATGGCGATTTTTGCCTGCTGCACCTGATAGCCGCCGTCCGGACTATTCATAAATTCGCTCATGCGGTTGGCCCAGGTTTCGACGCGCACGAGATCCGGCGCGAATTTGCCGAGTACGATGAGGCCGGCAAATACTACCAGCCCGAGCAGCGCCAGCAGCAGAATATATTTCACACTTACGCGTCCGATGAACATCAACACGATACAGACGCCGAACAAGATGAGCGCGGTGGACAAATTGGCCGGCGCGATCAGCCCGCACACGATGAGGATCGGCACGATAATCGGCATGAAGGCCTCTTTGAAGCTCGTGATATAATCCTGTTTCCGGGTCAGTTCGCGGGCTACGTACATAATCAGGGCGATTTTTGCGAAATCCGATGTTTGAAACGTAATGCCCAATCCGGGGATACTCAGCCATCGGCTTGCCTGGTTGATACTCAAGCCCCAGATCAGGGTAATTCCGAGCAGCGGCACAGCCACCAACATGAGGTAAGGCGCGAAATTTTTGTATCGTTGATAATGCAGCAGGTGGCAGAGATAGACCAGCAGCAGTCCGAACGCTAGGCGTACCACATGCGACACTAGAAAAACCGTCGTATTCCCGCCCCGGGATTTCCAGGCTTCCGCGCCCGTAGCGGAATAGACGGCCAACACACTGAACAGGCTCAGTATGAGGACGATCATCCAGATGGTGCGGTCGCCTTTCAATTCGGCGGCTAAACGGTTGGCTACGGACATATTTTTTCTGTTTATTCAGTGAAAGACAAACCCTCCACCGCTTTTTTAAACATTTCCCCGCGGTGTTCAAAATTTTTAAACAAGTCAAAGCTGGCGCAGGCCGGGCTGAGCAGTACTGCCTCGCCGGGTTGCGCCAGTCCGGCGGCTACCCGCACGGCCTCCTCGGCGCTGCGTGTTTCGAACATTGGTTTATTCAGGTGGCCGAAGGCGGTAATAATTTTGCTGTTGTCCAGTCCCATACACACTATCGCCTTCACGGCGGATTCCACCCAGGGCAGGAGCGGCGCGTAGTCGTTGCCTTTATCCTGGCCGCCTACTATCCACACCGTGGGGCGATCCATGGCTTGCAGGGCATAGTACACCGAATCCACGTTGGTGGCCTTGCTGTCGTTGATATAGCGCACGCCGTTGATTTCCGCCACCAACTCGAGCCGGTGAGGCGGCGGCGTAAAGGCGTAAATCGCCTCGGCGATCACTTCCGGCGCTACGTCGAGTCGCAGTGCGGCGATGATGGCCGTTGCGGCGTTGAAGTAGTTGTGCGGGCCTTTCAGCGGGCAGCTGGCCAGGTCGAATGCGAGGCCGCTGACGCGCACATAGCCGCCGCGGATATCCTCTGCCCGTACCTGCGCCATTTCGCACTGCACCCAGTTCGGGTTCTCGCGCAGGTAGTTTTGTATATTGGGGTCGTCTGCATTGGTAATAAACAGATCCCCCTGGCGTTGATTTAGGGTGATCCGGAATTTTGCCTGGATATAATTTTCCATCTGGTATCCGTAGCGATCCAGGTGGTCGGGTGTAATATTGAGCAGGAGCGCGACATTCGGTCGGAAGCTTTGGATATCGTCGAGTTGGAAACTGCTGGTTTCCAGTACGAACACGCGGGAGGCATCCCGGTCGGCGCCGGATTGGATATCGCCGGCGACCATTTCGGCGAACGACAGGCCGATATTACCGGCTTCCCGAACGTTTTTGCCCGCCCATTTCAGGATATGATAGGTCAGGTGCGTGGTAGTCGTTTTGCCATTCGAGCCGGTGATGGACACGATGGTGCAAGGCCCTGCATGCCGGTATCCGAATTCGATTTCGCCGATCACCGGAATCCCCTTTTGGCGGACGGCCTGCATAATCTCCGATTTTTCCGGAATACCCGGGCTTTTCACCACCAAATCCGCCTCGAGGATGCGGTCCATCGAATGGCGCTCCGACTCATAATCAATACCGGCGGCTTCCAATTTTTCCTGGAAAGCCGGTTTAATCGGATTTTGGTCCGACAGAAACACGTTATAGCCGGTCCGTTTGGCCAGTATGGCAGCGCCGGTTCCCGATTCGCCGGCGCCGAGGATGACGAGTTTTTGGGCCATGTTTAGCGAATTTTAAGCGTGATGATTGTGAGTGCAGCGAGGAGGATTTGAATTATCCAAAAGCGCACGACGATTGTCACTTCGTGGTATCCTTTCTTTTGAAAATGGTGGTGCAGGGGGGCCATGAGCAACAGCCTGCGGCCTTCGCCATATTTTTTCTTTGTTCTTTTAAAATACCATACCTGAAGAATAACCGACAGGTTTTCTATTAAAAACACACCGCAGAGCAGCGGAATGAGCAATTCTTTGCGCAACACGATGGCGAGTGCGGCAATGAGGCCGCCGAGGGTCAGGCTGCCCGTATCGCCCATGAAGGAGCGGGCGGGATACGCGTTGTACCAGAGAAATCCGATACAGCCGCCGAGCAGACAGGCGGCAAAAATCACCAGTTCGCCGCTGTAGGGAATATACAAGATTTTCAGAAAATCGGCGGCCACGGCATTGCCGCTGACGTACGCGAGCAGGCCGAGCGCGGCGATCACGATGGCGGAAACGCCGGTGGCCAGTCCGTCCAATCCGTCTGTCAGGTTAGCGCCATTGCTGACCGCCGTGATCACCAGAATCGTCATGATGACAAATACGATCCAGACGAGGTCGGCGGCGTTGTCGCCCAGGAACCACAGAATTTTGGAGTAGTCCAGTTCATTATTTTTCAAAAAAGGTACATTGGTGATCGGCGCTTTGACGTACGCCATTTCTTTGTAGCCCATCTCGCTCTTTACGAGCACCATATTGGTTACTTTATAGCCGTTTGCTGCGGCAAATTCCGGTGTCACCCGCACCACCACCTCGTCGCTGATCAGCATGGTAAAACCTACGATCAGGCCCAGGCCTACTTGTCCCATCACTTTAAATCGCGCCTTCAGGCCAGCCTTATCCTTTT
Organism: Lewinellaceae bacterium; assembly: GCA_040383605.1. Lineage (GTDB taxonomy): Bacteria > Bacteroidota > Bacteroidia > Chitinophagales > Saprospiraceae > M3007. The sequence goes on along the minus strand of JBEIDF010000041.1, from coordinate 15,433 downwards.
TAAATACTTTAATATAATCGTCAATAAATCCGATGGTCGCCATCCAGATCGTGCAAAACAGCATCAGGAGGATATACGTATTATCCAGTCGGGCTAACAAAAAACAGGGAATCAGCGTAGCGGCCAAAATGATGATGCCGCCCATCGTGGGCGTGCCGGCCTTCAGGTTTTCGCCGTGCAGGCCGAGGTTGCGCACCGTTTCGCCGATTTGCAGCGAGCGCAGCCAATGGATGATACTGCGGCCGATCACCATAGAGATCAGCAGCGAGAGAATGACTGCGAGGCCGGCGCGGAAGGAGATGTAGTGAAACAGTCCTGCGCCCGGCAGATCGAAGTGTTTGTTCAAATATTCAAAAAGATGGTATAGCATCCTGCTGTATTGTATTGATCCTGTTGCGAAAACGCTAAATTGGCTGCAGGGCGATCTTTCATCGCCCGTGCAACCTGGCTGTTCAAAATAATAGTCCCTCCACTATTATTGGTTCACTACCGCGTCGGGTAGTATTATTTCGTTATCCATTCAACACTTTTTCCAAGACGGCTTTATCGTCGAAGGGATGTTTGACGCCCTGGATTTCCTGATATTTTTCGTGTCCTTTTCCGGCTACCAGGATAATATCTCCGGGTTTCGCCAGGCGGACGGCGGTTTTGATTGCTTGTTCGCGGTTTTCGACGCGAAGCGTTTTTCGGAGTTGGTCGGCGTCCAGTCCGGCTTCCATTTCGGTCAGGATGGCCTGTGGGTCTTCGGAGCGGGGGTTATCGCTGGTGAGCACCAGTTGGTCGCTGAGGCGGGCGGCGGTTTTCGCCATCAGGGGGCGCTTGGTTTTGTCGCGGTCGCCGCCGCAGCCGATCACGGTAATAATTTGGTTGCCGTGTTTTTTCAGTTGGCGGATTGTTTCCAGCACTTGTTCGACGGCGTCGGGCGTATGGGCATAGTCCACGATTCCGATGACGCCGGTTTGGGGTTGCACGGTGTAATCGAAGCGGCCTTCTGCGCCGCGCAGCAGGCTGAGGGCTTGCAGCAGTTGGGTGCGCTCCACGTCCAGCAGGCGCGCGACGCCGTACACGGCGAGCAGGTTGGAGGCATTGAATGCGCCGATCATGCGGGCGTGAAACTCCTGGTTTTCGAAGCGGAGTTGGAGTCCTTCGAGGCTGTTTTCCAGTATTCGGCCTTTAAAATCGGCCGTAGATTTCAGTCCGAAGGCATAGCAGCGCGCGCGGGTATTTTGGAGCATAAAGCGGCCGTTGCGGTCGTCGGCGTTCACCAGGGCGAACGCGTTGGGCGGCAAGTCGTCGAACAGGCGTTTTTTGGCATCCCGATAGGCGGCGAACGTGCCGTGGTAGTCGAGGTGGTCGTGGCTCAGGTTGGTAAACACCGCCCCGGCGAATCGGGCGCCGGCGATCCGGCGCTGGTGGATAGCGTGGCTGGAGGTTTCCATAAAGACGTGCGTACAACCGGCGTCCGCCATTTGGCGGAAGAGCGCCTGGAGTTGCACGGCGTCGGGGGTGGTGTGGGTAGCGGGCAGGCGTTCCGCGCCGATTCGATTTTCGACCGTACCCACCAGGCCGCAACGGAAGCCCAGTTGCGTGAAGCATTGCCACAGCAACGTGGCGACCGTTGTTTTGCCGTTGGTGCCCGTGATACCGACCAGTTGGAATTGTTCCGAAGGATGATTAAAGAAGGCGGAGGCCAGATTACCCAGGGCTTCAGCACTGTCAGCCACACGGACGATGGCGACCTGGCCCTGTTGTATAGAGGAGGGAATATTTTCTGTTACGACGGCGACGGCGCCTGCCTGGAGCGCTTTATCCAGGTACGCGTGGCCGTCGGTATGCGTACCCTGCACGGCGACGAACAGGTCGCCGGGCTGTACCTGCCGGCTGTCGAAGCGAATCGCGCCGACCTGCACCGACAGGGGGTCGGGACCGGTGTATTGCTCGATTACGAGACCGTGTAATATATTGGACAGCGTGATCATATTTTTACTCGAGATAGATGGTACAGACATTACCTTTTGCCCGCTCGCCTGGATTCAGGCTTTGACGAACTACTTTTCCAACGCCTTGAACGCGCACTTTGCAGCCCCTGTTTTCGAGCAGGTAGATAGCGTCCTGCAGGCCCATGCCGATAACGGAGGGCACCTTCTGGTCGCTGATCGTCCGGTTAATCATTAGGAGCGAATCCGATTGCGGGTTCAGCGCAGCCCATTCCAGCGTTTTATCCTTCGGCGGAAACCAGTTGAGATCCAGTCGGCGCAGGGCCTCCTCCAGATCCTCCCGCCGGCCGGCGCCGGGGGCGGGCAATTGGCGGCCTGCGAGTTTGGGTTTTGGCGCCTCATTGATTGGGGGGTGGAGTTGCGGTTTGAGTGCAAAGCATTTATCGGCAATTTCGCGGAACACCGGCGCGGCAGCCTCGGCGCCGTGGTAGCCCGCCTGTTTTGGTTCGCTGATGACCACGATGCAGGAGTAGGCGGGGTTATCTGCCGGGAAAAACCCGCAGAAGCCGGCTTGATACCGGATTCCGGCGCCGACTTGGAATTTGTGGTAGTTTAGTTGGGCTGTGCCGGTTTTTCCAGCGATGGCATAGTACGGACTTTTGATATTTTGAGCCGTGCCGAATTCCACCACGCCCCGGAGCAATTCGTTGGCTTTCCGGATCGTCGTCGGCGAGGCGATGCTGCGTTTGATCACGGCGGGGCGGAATATTTTTTCCGGTTCACCGTAGTTTTCGATGCGTTCCACAAGATACGGTTTCATCATGCGGCCATTATTGGCCACCGCGTTGTAGAACGTGAGTAATTGCAGCGGAGTGAACAACACTTCATAGCCGATGCTCATCCAGGGGAGTGTGGTACCGGACCAGCCACTTTTTGGGTCGGCGGGATTTTTAATATACGGCATATCCTCGCCGCCCACCTCGATGCCTGTGGGCAGGCTGAGTCCGAACTCGGTAAGTTGCTCGATAAACCCTGCCGCTTCCCGCTTCGTGCCGAACGCCTTTTGCATTAGGGTGGCCGTGCCGACGTTGGACGATTGCGCGAACACCTCGCGGATACTCATGGAATCCAGTCCGTGCGGCGACGAATCCTCCAGGGTTTCATTATAGAACTGTATGCTGCCCTGATAAACCGGGATTTTTTTATCAAAGTCGTCAATGGCGCCCTTTTCGAGCAGGGCCATAAAAGACGCCAGTTTGAACATAGAGCCGGGTTCTACGCGTTCGCCTACGGCATAATTATACGTTTCCCACCAGCCTTTGGGCGTGCGGCCGATATTAGCGATGGCGCGGATGGCGCCGGTTTTTACTTCCATGACGATGGCGCAGCCGTGGTCGGCGTCATGGCGTTCGAGGGCGCGCAGCAGGGCATTTTCCGTTGCGTCCTGGATATTGATATCGAGCGTGGTGACCACGTCGTTTCCGGCCCGGGGTTCAATTTCCGCCAGGTCATTTACGGGGATATAGAGATCACCCGGGACGCGGATCATCAGTTGTTTTCCCTGAGAACCGCCCAGTACATTATTGAAACTGCCCTCCAGGCCGACTGGCAGCGCGCCGTCCCGCACATAGCCGATGGTGCGTTGCGCCAGCATTTTATAGGGGCGTTCGCGCCTCGATTTCTGTTCGACGATCAGTCCGCCCTTGTACCGCCCCAAGCGGAACAGCGGAAACTGCTTGATTGCCAACATTTTGTAATACGAAACCCCTTTTGCGATATTGACGTATCGGATCCCGCGGGTATTGGGGTCGGCGGCGCGCAGGTCGGTCAGCCACTGCACATACGCGCCCGGGGTGTACTGTTGATCCACGAAAGTAGCGAGCATATAGCCGAGGCTGTCCACGTTTTCTTCGAAGGCGGCGTCCGTCATACCCTCGGCTTTCGCGTCGAAGTAGATATCGAAGAAAGGCAGCGAGGTAGCGAGCAGGCTGCCGTCTGTGGCCAGGATATTACCGCGATCGGCCTCCACGTCCACGAATTTAATAAACAGGCTGTCGGCCTTCGTTTGCCAGTATTCCGACTGCACGACTGATATTTGGTAGAGCCTGCCCAATACGGCGAAGCCCGCCAGCAACATGCCGGCGGCTACCAGGTACACCCGGATCAACACTTCGTTTTTAATATTGAGCATACGTCCTGCTGTTTGATTATCGGACTATTCCACCTTGATTACTTTAGGGCCTTCGGGTTTCAGGTTCAGTCCGCCTGGCGCCACGTATTGTTCCAGTTGCGACTGCATAGATTTGTACATCGTTTCGCTTTTTATAGAGATATATTCCCATTTCAGCTCTTTAATTTCCCGCTGCAGCAGTTGAATTTTTCGGACATTGGCTTCTGCGAGGTGCGCGTTTGCGATATAAATCAGTCCGAGAAAGCCCAGGAACACCAGAAAGCGGAAATTGGCGAACACCCATTCCGTAGTCTGGTGGCTGAGATTAAGTCTTTGCAGCAGACGGATCATAGCGGTTTATTTGATGCGGGCGCCGCCGCGCAGTTTGGCGCTTCGGGCTCTTGGATTTTCTTTTATTTCCTGATCGGTTGGTTCCAGGGCTTTTTTCAGCAACAGTTCAAAGGGTCGTTCGATATTTCCATAAAAATCCTTGACCGGTTCGCCTTCCGCGTTGCCGGCTTTAAGGAAATTTTTCACTAGTCGGTCTTCGATAGAATGGTACGTAATGACGGCGAGGCGCCCGCCGGGCTTGAGCATTTCGCGGGCTTCGCGGAGAAAATCGGCGAGTGCGGCCACTTCTTCATTGACCTCCATGCGCAGGGCCTGGAACACCTGCGACAGGTAGCGCCAGCGTTCGCCGATGCGGTGCGTGTCGCAGAGTGCGACCAGTTCGGCGGTTGTCCGAAACGGCCTTTCCGCGCGGAATTGCGCGCAAGCCTGCGCGAGGGTGCGGGCATTTCGGAGTTCTCCGTAATCGCTAAACACGCGTTGCAGCTCGGCGGCGCTATACGTGTTCAGCACCGTATCGGCGCGCAGCCCGCCATCGGGGTTCATGCGCATATCCAGCTCCGCATCGAAGCGGTAGCTGAATCCCCGTTCGGGCGTATCAATTTGGTAGCTGCTGACCCCCAGATCGGCCAGGATACCGTCCACGGTACCGGGTAGGACACCCAGGGCGCGCAGTTGTCTTTTAAGATGTCGGAAATTAGACGCTACGAAGTGGAATCCCGGATGCGCGTCAAACGGCGCTTGCGCTGCATTGGCGTGGGCGTCGCGATCCTGATCGAAAGCGTACAGGCTGCCCCGGTTGTCCAGCAGGGCCAGGATCGCCGCACTGTGCCCTCCGCCGCCAAAAGTGGCGTCCACGTAGATACCTTCGGGTACTACATGGAGGATCTCTACTGACTCGCGTAGCAAAACGGGACTATGATACATACAACTATTATTGTGCCGACCGGCAGGTAGCGGGACTACATCCGGCGGCTTGACAGCCTAAAATTCCACCAATCCGTCCGGTTCGCCGCCCATGACCTGATTGGCCAGGTCGGCAAAGTCGTTGGGATTGATCTGGAGCATTTTCTGATAGTCGTCGGGCGACCAGATTTCCACCCGGTCTTCCATAGAGACCAGGATGGCGTCTGCGTCCAGTCCGGCGTAATCCATCAGCGGTTTGGGGAGAAGCACCCGATCGGCGGTATCCGTCTCGAGTTGGGAAGCGCCGAGGTAAAAAGAGCGCAGGAACATCCGGTTGCGGTCGTTGAAGCGATTGAGGCGCCCCAGTCTTTCCGTAATGGCATCCCACACGCTTTTCGGGTACAGGGTCAGGCATTTTTCAAACCCGCGATTCACCACAAACGTGTAGCTGCCGCCGCCCGTATCCGGATTCAGCTGGCGCAACAAAGCCGTCGGCAACCGCAGCCGGCCCTTGTTGTCTATCGCTACCTGGTATTCGCCAATAAGGTTCATAAAATGCCTGTTCAGAAAGGGATACACCTATCCCCTTCAAATTATAGCCACAAATATACAAGAACTTACCACATTTTACCACTTTTTGACACTTTTTTAGAAGAAAAATTTTTTTAAACGCTTTTAATTTTTATAAATTATTAAAAATCAATAAATTAAAAAATATCGCTTATTGAAGGCACCCCGGCTTTTTTTAAAAAAAAATCGCGCGCGCCGCCGGAAAAATGCAAACAGGGCCGCCTAATTCCGGAGAATTAAGCGGCCCTGAATCAGGAAGTGGGAAAAAGTGGAAATAATTTCAGATTGGGGATTGGGGATTGCGGATTGCGGATTGCGGACGCTGAACGGTTGTTTCTTCCCGATAGTTGAAAGAAATAACCGTTCAGCGTCCCCAATCCCCAATCCGAAATCCGAAATTACCTCAAGATGGTTAAATCGCCTTGCGCCTTCTGCACCGTGCCGTCCACCAGTTCGAGTTCCATCATCCAGAGATAGACGCCGGGTTGGACGAAATCGTTTTTTGCGCGGCCGTCCCATAAAACGGCGTCGGCATCCGGTGCGGCATCGCGGACCTCGTAGAGCAGGCTGCCCCAGCGGTCGTAGAACTGGAGGAAGCGCAGTCGGCGGACGGCCGGGCTGAAGCCGGGTCGGAAACGGCGGTTATAATCGTTGGCGGCGTTCAGGTGGATGACGTTGGGGGTGTACAGGTCGAGTACGCGCTCTACTTGCAGGCGCATCTCGTCGGAGGTCGTGCAGCCGTTGGCGTCGGTTACCTGCAGCGTGTAGGCGATGCTGTACAGTGGCTGGAGGTAAAATGAGGGGCAATTCAGGCAGGGCAGGAAGGCCGTATCGCTCCAGGCGTAATTCAGCGGGCCCAGACTGGAACTGAGGATATCAATCCGGATTGAATCGCCGAGGCGGACCGTGGCGTCTTCCGGCAGGACGATTTGGAGCGGCGGCGGGCTGTACACCGTCAAATCGAGGGTGTCCACACAGCCATAGACGTCCTGGGCTTGCAAGCGGTAGTCGGTGGGCGGCAGGTTTTCAAATGCGCGGGTCTGCAAAAACGGGCCGTTATCGAGGCTAAAGTTCAGCGTGGGATCGGCCGTGGCGAGGCGGATCGCGCCGTTCATTTCGCCGAAACAGCGGACGGAATCCAGCGCGACCGAAAAGTCAATCGGCGGATAGGCCGGCACCACAGCGGCGGCGGTTTCCGTGCAATCGTTGGCGTCCGTGACCGTCAGGTTGTAGGTTCCGGCCCCGATATCCTGCTGGTTGGGGCCGCTGAATCCGGCGGCGTCCCAGGCAAACGAGAAGGGCGGCGCGCTGCCGCCGACGGCGACGGAGAGGGCGCCGGTCGTTTCACCCCAGCATGCGGGCGTCGCGTCGAGGGCGATCAGGATGGGCGCGCGCACGGTCAGGCTGATGGTATGCGTCGAATCGCAGCCGTTTTGGGCGACGTATTGGCGCTGATAGACGCCCGAGACGCCGACCGGCTGGCCGAACACATTGGCGGTTTCGCCATCGCACAGGATAAACGCGTCTGCCGTGGCGAAGGTGTCTTTGGCGGCTACCCGCACCAGCACGGTGGAGTCGCAGCCCGTCGCCGCCGTCAGGAAGAACGTGCGGTCTTCGCCCGGCAGCAAATCAAACCCCAGGTAGGGCAGCTGCGCGCCGAGACAGAGGGCCGTATCCACCGTGATCTGGAACGTACCGACGGTTGTGCCCGTGACGCGCAGCTGCACCGTGGAGTCGCAGCCGTGTACGGTTTGCAGATCGAACGTGACGGTGCTGTCGGGCGGGATGACCGTACCGAACCAGTCCACCGTGCGGCCGTAGCAAATCGTGGTATCAATCACGCTATAAAAAGTATCGCGCACCGTGACCGCGAGGGTATCCACGCTTTTACAGCCGTTGGCAAAGCCGGCTTCGAGCCGGATGAACCCGGAAACCGGCGGGCCGGCTTGCACCGAGGGGCAAGTGGCGCAGCTGACGCTGCCGGCGGGCGACCAGTTATAGTAGTCGAATCCGGTTTCGCCCAAGACGAACGTTTCGCCGGCGCAGATCGTGCGGTCGGCGCCCAGGCGGACGAGCGTGGCGGTATCGAGCGTGACCTGCACGGCATCCGATTGTGTCAATCCGCAGACGTCCGTGACGGTGACGCTGAACTGGCCCGAGGCGACGATGGTGGTATCCGGCGCTGTGTGGCCATTTTGCCAGAGGTAGGAGACGAGGTCGTTTCCGGCTGCGTTCAGGTAAAGCGTCGCGTCGCCGCAGAGCGTGGTATCCGGGCCGAGGTTCAGCACAGGCGGGTTGTAGGGCAGGAAAAACGCGGCGAGGTTGTTATCAAATTTGCATTCGCCGAGCGGGGTCACGGGGAAATCCTGGAGCACATTAAAAGGCGTCGGCACACTGTGGTCGTCGTTCAGCACCACATACACCGAGTCGTTGGCCACCCGCGGGATGCGCAGCGTGCGGATTTGGCAGCTGTCCGGGTCGAGTGAAACCCCCAGCAGCCGCGTGGTGATCCAGGGTGCGGCGGTGTTTTGCGGGTTGCCCTGGTAGAAAGCGATCGGCGTGCCGGCCGGCAGCAGATTGCTGCCGTTGTTGCAGACCCGGAGCGTGACGTCTAGGGAGTCGCCGGCGCACTGAAAACTTTGGAGGGTCAGCGCGCCGTCCGGCGAGGGGAAAGAGGGGTTGAAATACTGATTGAGAAACGAATTCATGCGCAGGCTGTCGCCGATGAGATGCGGATTTTGCTGGAACCGCGGCACGCGCAGGTTATCATTGATATTCGTATTAAAATAGGCGTGCTGGTTCCAGACCCTGCGAGAGGCGATCCCCGGCGTGCCGACGGCTTCGTAAGCCACCACCGTGCCATTGTTATACGAGCCGCCCTGTCCGCATTCGATCACGATTTCCGTTTGACCGTCGCCGTCCACATCCAGCACCAGCGGGTTTTCGATATGGGTGAGCGAGCGGCATTCATCCTCCCAGCGCACCTGGCCGGTGGCGCCGTCGAGCACCTGGAGTTGATCTTGTCCGCGGTAGATCACGTCCACGGAGCCATTGCCGCAGAAATCGAACACACTGGAGCAGGTGATCGAGGACGCGTCGTTGGTACTGCGCGTCCAGAGGACGCTAAAGTCGTTATCGAGTGCATACAGCGTTGGGAATTCCACGAAACTCACTTCCAGTTCACCGTCGCCATCCAGGTCGGCCACATTCGCCCGGGAGGCGCCTTCCTGCCAATTGGTGAAGAGTTGGAATTCGCGCAGGACCGTAGGCGTTTGGATATCCCAGACATAGATCGTGTTTTGTCCGCCTTTTTTGCCTTGTACGATGGCGTCGAGGTCGCCGTCGCGGTCAAAATCGGCGACCGAGGTAAATCCGTCGGTATAAGGCGCCGGCAGCGTTACGACCGGCGTGATATTTCCGGAGTTGAGGTTGACGCTGTACACGCGATTTCCGGCGACGATTTCGAGTCCGGCGCAATCGGGGCAAAAGCTGGTTGGGAGCGCGTCTATGGCGACCGGCATGGCGAAGGAGAAATTATTTGCCACGCGTGCCGGGTGTTCTCCCGCGGCATTGGCGGCGCCGCCGGAGGCGATGAGTTGGCCGTTTTGTCCGCTAAAAATCTGATTTCCGATCAGGATTTCCGGCTGGCCGTTGTTATCAAAATCGGCGATACTGGGCACGGAGAATCGGTATCGGGCGCCGTACCCGACGAGGCCGAAGGAGAAAAACTTAAGCGTCCCGGTGTGCTCGTACGCGCGCAGGCGGCGATCGTCGCCGACGATGACCAGTTCGCCGAAGCCGTCATTATCAATATCGGCGATTGCGGGCGCCGTGCCGCCGGCGAAATTTGTAAGCGCGGTGATTGTTGTTTTTGTCTGGCCGGTGGCGCCGTTGATGATATAGATAAAAGGCCCTTCCGTTTGCGCGACCACGATTTCCGGGATGCCGTCGGCGTCCATGTCCCCCGCCACCAGCGGCGAGTAGGTGCCGGTGGGCGCTTGGCCGACCCATTGGATACCCAGCGAGATGGAATCGCAGGGCGGCACATAGGAACAGGGCGCGTTGCAGGTAGTGTAGTAGAAACTGTCGCAGGGGCCGGTGCAGGTGCATTCCGGGTCGAAGCAGTCAATGAGCCCGTCGCCGTCATCGTCCAGGCCATTGGTGCAGTTTTCCGTGGTTTGGGCTGCGAGGAGCGCCGGGATAAAAAAGAACAGGAGGAGCGCCAGGCGCCGGATGGGTAGCATGTAGTGGTGTAGGAACATGAATTGGTCTTGGTTTTGCCGGCAAAAGAACGGCGGTAGAAACCGGATCGTTTGCAGGTAAAAGCGATTAACGGATCGTTTGCAAACCGAGACTACAGGGACGGGAGGGGATTAGCCTGGCTGGCGGGAAAATATGGAGCAAATATCTGAATTATTTTGGGAAATAAAAAAATTGCCGTTGGCGGGCAGCGGGGTTATTTGCGGGCCGGGGGGCTTTAGAGAGCATGTCTAAAATTATATTTCTCGCTAATGTGAAAGTCTTTTTCATATTAGCGAGAAATATAATTTTAGACATACTCTAAGTCCTTCCACTGCTCCGAATCGCTTCTTGAGCGATTAACCTATACGCACTTCATCGAACTCCTCAACTGCGATAGCGCGCTCCTGCGGTGGCTCGGTTTAGCCGCTCCGTAAATCGTTCTCGAAAAAATACAAATTTGCCCTCCCTCCGAACCCTATCGGGACATGGTAAGGTTTGATTTGAGCACCTATTATAGATGACGTAGAGTTTAAAAATATACTACGCCGGATGAAATTTTTGGTTTTTTTTCATAAAATTTCCCCATATTTGTATCAATAAAACAGATTGGATATGGCAACAGTACTAAAAATCAATATTAATGATCTAAATAGTCAGTTTTTCTACGATTTAAGTCAAAAAATTTCGGGTTCTACCGAGATCGAAATTCGTATTCCTGAAAAACAATCGGAGATTGAGATTTTTTCAGATGCCGATTTTTGGCAAATTATCGGCCTTTTTGACTGGTCGAGGGAGGAGTCAGACGAGATTATAGCGCCTGCAATTAAGAAATTAGCGGGTATGCCCGTGGTTAATATTTATCTCTTTGCTGACAAATTATCGGAAAAATTGTACCACTTAGACACGCGCTTGCACGGGGAGGCGTATTTAAAGAATGAAGGTGACGACTACTTGTCGGTTGACGATTTCTTGTATATCCGGTGTGCGGTTGTTGCAGGAGGCAAAGCATATTTTGACAAGGTACTTGAAAATCCATCAGAATTTCCTGCTGACCTTAGTTTTGAACCTATACTAAACCTACCTGACCAAGCCTACGAACTCAAAACTGGCAGGAAATTCGAATATTTTCCTACAGTTAGTTATGAGACTTATAGCAATAAAAAAGCCTGGGAGTAACTATGCCGGACCACAATTCTAATCAAGATATGAAACCGCACCATCTTTACGAAATTATTGATAAAGAAAGTGAAGACGTTTTCAAATACGGTATTAGTTTTGAACCTATTGGCAAAGATGGCATGTCCGGTCGAATGCGAAAACAAATTGTGTTTTTAAATCGCCTATTCGAATGGGCGCGTTTTTTTGGGAGAATCATCATTTTTGACTTACCCGGAAAGAAGGCTGCACGTGAGATAGAAAGAAAACATATCAAAGAATATGAGGAAAAGAATGGCCGAAAACCAAAAGGCAATGTGAGATACTGAAATACACAGCGAACAACGAATATCCAAAAACCGATTATTAGAGCATGTCTAAAATTATATTTCTCGCTAATATGAAAGTCTTTTTCAGCCATACTTCGTTCCTTTTTTTCGCCGTAATTAGTCCCATTACGCCTGCAAAAAGCGCCTTGTCTGCCTAAAAAATCCTTTTCATATTAGCAGAGAATATAATTTTAGACACGCTCTTAGAGCATGTCTAAATACTGCACTTATGGATCATTTTCGTTTAGACCGGACGGCTTTTACAATACAAACCCATCAGGAGGCCGCGAACCGGCGGGCGTATTGGATGGAAAAAACACCCCTGGAGCGGCTTGCCGCCGCCTGGTACCTGATCTGTGCCGCCTACAATTTGGATATCCAAAACCCACCGCGGATGGACCGCAGCGTGTTTGTTATCAGAAAACGGCCTCAATGAAGAATATTTTTAATCCTGATTTCCAGGACTTCATTCTTGCCCTGAACCAATGTGAAGTCAAATATATACTTGTTGGAGGCTATGCGGTTATTTTGCATGGTTATTCCCGCACTACCGGTGATATGGATATCTGGGTCCAGCCGATCCGTGAAAACTACCACCGACTGGCCCAGGCCTTCCAGACTTTCGGAATGCCGGTATTCGATATGACGGAGGACAAATTTTTAGCGCCTGACTTTTACGATGTATTCACTTTTGGAAGACCTCCCGTCTGTATTGACATTATCACCCATATTAAAGGGCTTGATTTTGAAGAGGCGGCTACCAATGCGCAATGGTTTGAAATAGAGGAAAAGTTACATGTGCACGGGTTGAGTCTCCATGATCTAATTCAAGCCAAGCGCGCGTCAGGCAGGAATAAGGATTTAGATGATATAGAGCATTTGACGGCGGGATAGTTCCATAGCCCACTAGAGCGTGTCCACGATTTTAAATCAGCCTGTCGCCACCGTTTTTCAACCGCTAACCTCCGCCCACACGCGTAACAAGGTTTCTTTCTCCGCCTCCCAGTTCCACACCGCCGCGGCCGACCGGCAATTCGCCTGCAAGGCCGCATACAAGCCCGGATCGTTGGCCAGTTGCCGAACCGCCGCCGCTACTGCCGCCGCCGTCAGTTCGGGCAGCAACAGCCCGACGCGGAAGGCCGCGCAGTGCGCGCGATATTCCGGAAAATCCATGTTCAACGATGGCACGCCGTACTGGGTGTAGGCGAAAAATTTGTTCGCCAGAGAATAGTAATAACTCTGCCCGCGCCGCTCCAACAAGTTCAATCCCAACCAAGCCTGTGCCGTGAGTCGGTCTAAATCTGCAGGGGAAACCCAACCCAAAAAGCGCACTTTGTCGCCCAAGCCCAACTGCTGCGCCCGGGCGCGCAATTCGGCCGACAAGTCGCCCTCTCCGGCCAACCACAGTTGCACGCCCTCGAGCATCGCCATGGCCTCCAGCGCGGCTTCGATGCCGCGCCCGAGGTTCAGCGCGCCCTGATACAGGATAATTTTTTGCTTTTCCCCGGTCTCGGACACCGCAGCGGCCCGAAGCGGCACGTTGCGCACCACCGCAAAAGGAATCCCGTACTCTTTTTCAAATAGCGCCGCCAAAGCCGGCCCAACCGTATAGGCATGCCGATAATACGGCAAAAACAGCCGTGCCACAATCCCCCAAACCGCCTGCACCCGGGGCCGCCCCACCAACTCCGGCACTTCGGTAAAATATTCATGGGCGTCAAAAACGCGTTTTTTCCGCCGAATCAACGAGGCCAGACAACCCGCCGGCAAACTGTCCAGATCAACAGAGCAAACGGCGTCAAATCGGGCGCCCAACAGCCAAAAAAACAAACGCACGTTGTACTCCGCATAGAAAATTGCCCGCTTGTTGAACCAACACCGCAAACGCACCTGCGCGTATCCGGCCGGCGCAAGTGGCGGGGAATTGCGCAGGAGGCGCCCCAATAACACGACGTCGTGCCCAGCCTCCGCTAAGGTCGCCGCAATACGCTGCATGCGGCGATCGTAGTGCAAATCATTGGTGACCGTCAGGATAATGCGCGCCATAGGAAGAATGATCAAAAATCTTTTAGAGGTGTTCGTATAAACAAGCCGTTCTCCCCTACCCTGCTTCAAACTCCCGCAAAGCCGCGTACACCTTGTCCACCGGAAGCCCCATCACATTGGCATAGGTGCCCTCAATGTGCGTGATCTTGCACAAGCCAATCCACTCCTGCACGCCGTAAGCCCCCGCTTTGTCGAAGGGCTGGCAAGTGCGGATGTAATAGTCAATTTCTTCGTTGCTTAAATCCGCAAAGGTGACGTTCGAAACGCCGGAAAACGACCGTTCCCGCTCGGCAGACAGCAGGCAAACGCCGGTAACCACCGTATGCTGCCGCCCGGAAAGCCGGCGGATCATCCAGAACGCCTCGTCGTAGTCGGCCGGTTTGTTGAATATCTCGCCGTCCAAAATTACCACGCTGTCCGCCGCGAGGATCACCTCGTCGGGGCGAAGCGCCGGCGCAGCAGCCAGGGCTTTTCGGCGGGCAAGGTACTCCGCCACTTCTTCTACCGGCATATCGGCCGAAAAATCTTCGTCCACATCCAACGAAAGTATGCGAAAATCAAAACCGGCCTCGCGCAACAACTGGCTGCGGCGCGGACTTTTGGAGGCCAATACAATGGGTCGGGAAAACATGTGAAAACGATTTTGGTAAAAAACTGCGGCTGCCGGACAGGGTTTATGCGAACACGGCGCGCGCAATCGCCACCCACACCTCCAGCGTGTCGGCAGGCCAGGCGCGCGCGCACAAGAGCACACCGGCGAGCAGGACGAATTTGATCAGGCCGCCGGCAAATGTAAAGTGTTCGCGCGTATTGGCGCGAAATAAACTGAGGGAAAGCCCTAGGATCGGCAGCCACAACAAGGCAACACCGCCGGCAAACTGCCAGTACGGCGCGCCAGTCTCCCACCAATAATACAATAATATGGTCGTCAGGGCTGCAGCCGCCAGGCCGGTGAAACCCGCATGCACCCGCGCCGCCCGCGGGCCGCGCACCACCGCCAGGGTGTTGCACCCGCAAGCGCCGTCGCCGGCAAAATCCGCCAGATCCTTGACCTGCTCTCGAAATAAATTAACCACAAAAGCAAATAAGGCATAAAACCACACCAAACTGACGGCCTGATGGATGCGTTCAGGCGACTGAAAGGAGGATAGCCACAAAGCCCGGTCTTCCGGCACTAAGGGCAGCACGGGCGCGATCCCGCATAGCAGGGCGACCAATAGGTTGCCCACCACGGGCGTGCACTTTAATCCCCAGGCGTACAAAAACAAACCGACAGAAACAACCGGAAAAACCCACAGGGGCCAGTGGCTCCGCGGTTCGGGCAGTTCAAGGAAAAGCCGAAGCGATAAAAAGGTGCTCAAAGCCAAAAAAAACCAGTAAATAAACAGCGCAAACCCGGGAGAAATAATCGGTCCCACCACTACCCTGCCGGGCCGGTTAATCGCATCCATGTCCCGATCAAAATAATCGTTGATGACATACCCCGCCATCGCTACAAGCAACGTATTCGCCGCCAACAATCCAAACCGGCGCTCGTCCAGTACCGGAATACCGCCTGCCTGCAAAATCGCAGGGCGTAGCACCAGCCAATACGGAATCCACTGCGCCAGCAGCAAAATCGCCAGATTGGGCAATCGCAACAATCGCGGAAAAGCGAGCAGGTAATTCATTGGGCAAATATAGACGTTGATTCGCCCGGCGCCTGCACGTCGAAGAGATTTTATTGAGCG
>JBEIDF010000040.1:0-22422 GCA_040383605.1 Lewinellaceae bacterium | reverse complement strand
TCGGCCAGTACAGCCTCCTCTACCAGGTCGGTCAATTCCTCAATAATAAAGGCGCCTTGCAGCGGGTTTTCGTTTTTGGCCAGCCCCAGTTCGTGGTTGATAATGAGCTGGATGGCCATGGCCCGGCGTACGGATTCCTCCGTGGGCGTGGTGATGGCCTCGTCGTAAGCATTGGTGTGCAGGGAATTGCAGTTGTCATAGATGGCGTACAGCGCCTGCAGGGTAGTGCGGATATCGTTGAAGGCGATTTCCTGGGCGTGCAGCGAACGGCCGGAGGTCTGGATGTGGTATTTCAGCATCTGGCTGCGCTTGTTGGCGCCGTATTTGAAGCGCAGGGCCTTGGCCCAGATGCGGCGCGCCACGCGACCGATGACGGCATACTCGGGATCTACGCCGTTGGAGAAGAAGAACGATAGGTTGGGCGCGAAATCGTCAATATGCATGCCGCGCGAGAGGTAGTACTCTACAAAGGTGAAGCCGTTGGCCAGCGTAAAGGCCAATTGCGAGATCGGGTTCGCGCCCGCTTCGGCGATATGGTAGCCGGAAATAGATACCGAGTAGAAATTCCGCACCTTGTGATCAATAAAGTACTGCTGTACGTCGCCCATCAGGCGCAGGCTGAACTCCGTGCTGAAAATACAGGTGTTCTGCGCCTGGTCTTCTTTTAAGATGTCGGCCTGTACCGTGCCACGCACGGCTTGCAGAGCCTTCGCTTTGAGCCCCTGGTACACGTCGGCAGGCAGCACTTCGTCGCCGGTGACGCCCAGCAGGAGCAGCCCAAGACCGTCGTTGCCGGTGGGTTGGGAGGCGTTGTAGGCCGGCCGGGGCAGTCCGCGCTCGTCGTATTTTTCCTTGAGTTTGGCTTCAACCAGGTGTTCCAGCTGATTCGCCCGGATGTATTTTTCGCACTGTTGGTCTATGGCGGCGTTCATGAAGAAGGCGGCAATCGTGGCGGCCGGACCGTTGATCGTCATGGACACGGAGGTCTTCGGGTCGCAGAGATCGAAGCCGGAGTAGAGTTTTTTGGCATCGTCGAGACAGCAGACGGACACGCCGGAGTTGCCGATTTTGCCGTAGATGTCGGGACGGTAGTCGGGGTCTTCGCCGTAGAGCGTGACGGAATCGAAGGCCGTGGACAAGCGCGCGGCGGGCAAGCCGGCCGATACATAGTGGAAGCGCTTGTTGGTGCGCTCCGGACCGCCTTCGCCCGCGAACATGCGCGTGGGATCTTCGCCCTCGCGTTTGAATGGGAACACGCCGGCCGTGTAGGGGAATTCGCCCGGCACGTTTTCCTGCAGGCGCCAGCGGAGTATATCGCCCCAGTCTTTGAATTTCGGGAAGGATACGCGCGGGATGCGCGTGTGCGAAAGGCTTTCCGTATAGGTTTTTACGCGAATTTCTTTGTCGCGCACCAGGTAAACATATTCATCCGCGGCGTATTGCGCTTTTTTCTCCGCATGGCCTTCGAGGATGCGCTTGCAGCGCCAGTCTATCTGGGCTTCCAGTTCTGTGTACCGCTTTTCGAGGGCGGGCAGCAGCGCGGTTGTTTCTTCGGAGGATTTGCCGGAGAGCAGGGCGATCGTATTGCGCAAGCTCCACATATTGCGGGCGATCTCCACCTGCTCGTCGGCCTGGCGGTCGTAGCCCCGGTTGTTTTCCGCGATTTCCGACAGGTAGCGTACGCGACTCGGCGGGATAATGTAGATTTTCTCCGACATTTCATCCCCGGCCTCGTAGTGCGATTCCAGTGCGGCGGCGCATTTTTCGTTCAGCAGATCAATGATTTTCCGGTAGAGTTGGTTGACGCCCGGGTCGTTGAACTGCGAAGCGATGCAGCCGAATACCGGCATTTGCTCCGTGGGGGTGTCCCAGGCGTTTCGGTTGCGCTGCACCTGCTTGCGCACGTCGCGCAGGGCGTCGAGCGCGCCGCGTTTGTCGAATTTGTTGAGCGCGATCACGTCGGCGAAATCGAGCATATCAATTTTTTCCAGTTGGGTGGCGGCGCCGAATTCCGGCGTCATCACATACAGGCTGACATTGCTGTGGTCAATGATTTCTGTGTCGCTTTGGCCGATACCGCTGGTTTCGAGGATCACCAGGTCGTATTGGGCGGCTTTGAGTACGTCGAGGGCCGACTGCACGTATTTGGACAGGGCCAGGTTGCTCTGGCGGGTAGCCAGCGAACGCATGAATACGCGGGGATTGTTGATGGCGTTCATCCGGATGCGGTCGCCGAGCAGGGCGCCGCCGGTTTTGCGTTTGGAAGGATCTACCGAGATGATCCCGAGGGTTTTGTCCGGAAAATCGAGCAGAAAACGCCGCACCAGCTCGTCCACCATGGAAGATTTACCTGCCCCGCCGGTGCCGGTAATTCCCAGTACCGGCGGCCGGGAGATGGCCGATGGCGGCCGCGAAATGGCGGGAACGATCTGTTTTTCAAAAAAATCAGGGTCGTTTTCGGCGAGGGTGATGAGGCGGCCGACGAACCCCGGATTTTTATCCGTCAGGTTTTGCAGCAGGGCGGCGCGGTCGGCTGTGTTTTGGAGCGGGTTGAAATCGCATTTTTGCAGCAAGTCGTTGATCATGCCCTGGAGGCCCATGCGGCGACCATCGTCCGGGTGATAAATGCGCGTGATGCCGTAGCCCTGCAATTCTTCGATTTCCGACGGCAGGATTGTGCCGCCGCCGCCGCCGAAGATGCGGATATGTCCGGCGCCGCGATCCTGCAGCAGGTCGTACATGTATTTAAAAAACTCGATATGGCCGCCCTGATACGACGTGATGGCGATGCCCTGGACGTCCTCCTGGATGGCGCAGTTCACGATCTCGTCCACCGAACGGTTGTGACCCAGGTGGATAATTTCAGCGCCGCTCGACTGCAGGATGCGGCGCATGATGTTGATGGAGGCATCGTGGCCGTCGAACAGGCTGGCGGCAGTGACGAGGCGGATTTTATTTTTTGACTGGTAGGGCAGGAGCGGCGTCATGGTGCAGCGTTTGTTGTACGGTGAAAGGAACGCAAAGACGTTTCTAAAGTTCGAG
This sequence comes from Lewinellaceae bacterium, assembly GCA_040383605.1. Classification (GTDB taxonomy): domain Bacteria; phylum Bacteroidota; class Bacteroidia; order Chitinophagales; family Saprospiraceae; genus M3007. The sequence continues at coordinate 19,380 of JBEIDF010000040.1, read as the reverse complement.
ATACGGCGAACTGATTACTTTTTTTCGAGGCTTTCAAGGGCTTCTTTGGCTTCGGCAAACTGCGGCGACATTTTCAGCGCCTGCTTATAGTCTTCTTTCGCGGCGCTGATATTGCCCTGCAATTCCGAGGTGATGCCGCGGTAAAAATACGCTTTGACAAACAGGGGGTCTGTTTTAATCGCCATATCAAAATGATCCCGCGCTTTGCCCAGCGAATCCAATTCGAGGTAGATCATCGCCATGTCGAAATAGGCGTTTGAGTAATCCGGGTTGCGTTGCACGATATCGCGATAGACCTCAAAAGCCTGGTCGAACGCGCCGCGGCGTTTGTAAAACACGCCTTTAAATTCCCGGGCGTCCAGGTTGGCCGAGTCTATCCGCAGGGCATTGTCGAAGTATTGAATCGCGCGGGGATCGTTCTGGTCGGAGCACAGGCGGCCGAGGAACAGCCAGGCGTCCACGAGCGAGGCGTCGAATTGAACGGCTTTTTGCAGGGCAGCCATCGCGCGGGTCGTGTCGCCCATATCGAGCGCCACCCGGCCAGTCATGAAAAAGGCCTCGGCGTTTTGCGGATCGCGCAGCAAAATCTTATTGAGCGTCCCCAGCGCATCGGTGTGTTTGCGCACGATCAATTGAAATTCGCTGAGTTTAAGCAGCGTGCCGACGCGTTCCGGAAAGCGCTCGGAAGCGAGTGTGAGCACGTCGAGGGCGCGCTTGGAATCGTTGGGGCGGCCGTAATCGAGCAGCACATCGGCCAGCAGGTGGTAATAGGCCGGCTGCATGGAGTCCAATTGCAGGGCGCGGTTCAGGTCGCGCAGCGCTTCATCAAAACCCTGCAGGTCGTAATACAATTCCGCCCGCTGAAAGAGCAGGGTATCATTATCGGGATTGGCCTCGATCAATTTTCCGAGCGCCGTCAGTTCCGGATTGGGGTCGGCGCCGGCCGGTTTTTTTTCTTCCGCGCCGCCGCCGCAGGCAACCAGAGCGCCGAGCGCGCCGGCCAGGAAGAGGAATTGCAGTTTTTTCATTGTGCGATTTGAACGCGTTCTTTAAGAGGCGGTCTCACAAGGTACAGTACCACGAAATCAACAAAACATAATGTTGAAAATCGGCCGGATACGTGTCGGAATAACTTAAGGTCACGCCGACACTATGCTCGATCGAAATTTTATTTCTCTGCTTGATTTCGTTGAATACTTATGAGACAGCCCCCAACGCGCTCAAGCCGCAAAATTAGTCCTATTCTGCAGGATTGGCTTGTATTTTTTCGGCTGTTTTGTGAACGAACGCAGCTTCCGGGTGTTCCAACGCGCGAACGCAGCATCCACACACCATGAATCTCTACGCGCGCGAGTTTGGCCAGGGCAACCCGGTGCTCATCCTTCACGGATTATTTGGTTTTTCCGACAACTGGCAGACGATTGCCAAGGCGCTGTCTGATCGGCATTTGGTGGTTACGCCCGATTTGCGCAACCACGGCCGGTCGCCGCATACCGAATCGCATACGTACCCGGAGATGGCCGCCGATATCCAGGCGTTCATGGAGCGTCGGTGGATGTTTTCCGCAGACGTTGTGGGCCATTCCATGGGCGGTAAAGTCGCCATGCAGTTGGCGCTGGAGCACCCCGACATGGTGCGCAGGCTGGTGGTGGTGGATATTGCGCCGGGGCAGGCGGAAAACAAACACAGCGCGATATTTCAAGCGCTCCTGCAATTGAATCTGGAGACGGTGGCGAGCCGCGAAGCCATCGAGGCGTATTTGGCCGAGCGCATTCCAGAGCCGGGCGTCCGCCAGTTTTTGTTAAAAAACATCACCCGCGAAGCCGACGGCAGTTTCCACTGGAAAATGAACCTGCCCGTGCTGTGGAAACATTTCGCTGACATCCTGGCGCCGGTCGCCGGGCCGCCCGGCGCCGTGTACGCGGGGCCGACGCTGTTCGTCCGCGGCGCAAATTCCGATTATATCCGCGATGCCGACTGGCCGCTCGTTCAAAAACTGTTTCCGCAGGCCGAACTCCGCACCATCCCCAACGCCGGCCATTGGGTGCACGCCGAACAGCCGGCAGCGATGCTCGCCGTGTTGAATGAATTTTTGGGGTAAAAAGTGCGCTGGAAAAACATTTGTTGGCGCTTTAGGAAATGTCGTTAACTTTGTAAAAACTGTAATTACTTTGCGGGCGCTACGCCCGACCTAACATAGCTGATGTGTTAGTTTTAAGAAAATTTTGTAAGTATATACTTAGAGCATGTCTAAAATTATATTTCTCGATAATATGAAAGTCTTTTTCAGCCATACTTCGTTCCTTTTTTCGCCGTAATTAGTCCCATTACGCCTGCAAAAAGCGCCTTGTCTGGCTAAAAAATCCTTTTCATATTAGCATAGAATATAATTTTAGACACGCTCTTATAATAAGATGACAATTTTACCGATTACCCCGTATCAAGGAAATTCGACACGTATGTTATTTCAAAAAATACCCCCCGCCCTCCTCCTCTGCCTCCTCGCTTCCACCGCACACGCCCAAAGCAGCAAGTACTTCGATATTTCCAAAAATTTGGAAATCTTCAGCAACGTCTATCGCGAAATTAACCACTCGTATGTGGACGAACTGGATCCCGCCACGTTCATGCGCAGCGGACTGGACGCGATGCTCGGCGGACTGGATCCTTTCACCAATTATATCTCCGAAACGGATATCGAAGGCTACCGGTATATCTATGAAGGAAAATACCAGGGCCTCGGCGCAGAAGCCAAAAAAATGGGCGACTATGTGGTCGTCTCGGAAATCCTCGAGGGCAGCCCGGCTCAAAAAGCCGGCCTGAAGGTGGGCGACGCCTTCCTCTCGATCAACAACCAAAGCGCAAAAGGCCGCAGCGCCGAAGAGGTGCTGAGCTTCCTCCGCGGTTTCCCGGGTACGAAGGCAGAACTCGTGATGCGCCGCCCCGGCGAAGACAAAGAACTCCGAATCGCGTTCACCCGCGAAGAGATGGAAGCGCCCAATGTGCCCCACTCGGGTATCGTGGCGGAAAATATCGGCTATATCAATCTCAATACCTTCACCCGCGACGCCGGCGATAATGTGGCCGATGCGCTCCGACGCCTCAAATCGCAACACCCCGGACTGAAAGGGGTCATTCTCGACCTGCGCGACAACGGCGGCGGTCTGCTCAACGAAGCGGTCAATGTCTCGAATGTGTTCCTGCCCCGCGGTACTTTTATCACCAGCACCAAAGGCAAGGTGCCGGAATGGAATCGCGAATTCCGAACGGAGCGCACGCCGGTAGATGAAGAAATCAAACTGGTGGTGCTGATCAATAAAATGAGCGCCTCCGCGAGCGAAATCGTGTCGGGTTCGCTGCAAGACCTCGACCGCGGCGTGCTGATGGGCCAACGCAGCTACGGCAAGGGCCTGGTGCAAAATACCAAGGACGTGGGGTATAATTCCAAAATTAAACTCACCACCGCCAAATATTATATCCCCTCGGGCCGCTGTATCCAGTCTGTCCAATACAAAAATGGCGAACCGGTGGATATCCCGGAAGCGGAACGCGCCCGTTTCAAAACCCGCGGCGGCCGTACGGTGCTCGACGGCGGCGGCGTCAAACCAGACGTCATGCTGCCGGTGGACTCCGCTACCGGAATCGTAAAGGCACTGCTCGAACAACAGATCATCTTCGACTACGTCACGGAATGGGCACTGAAAAATCCTACCATTGACTCCATCGAAACGTTCCAATTCCAAAATTGGGATGCGTTCAGCACCTTCGTCCAAAATCGCCGGTTTACCTACGTCAGCGACTCGGAAAAAAAATTGCAGGAACTCAAAGCGCTCAACGCAAAAGAAACCTACCTCAGCGAAACCGACCTGACCGCCCTGGAAAACAAAATCCTCGCAGCGAAAAACGGCGAACTGGAGCGCAATAAAGCCCGAATTATCCGCGAAGTCGAACAGGAAATCATCGGACGCTTTTTCTTCCAACGCGGAAAGGTGCGCAAAAAACTCAAAAACGACCCGGACGTGGAGGCGGCCGTCCAACTGCTGAACGATCCGGCCCGTTATGAACAAATTTTAGACACGCGCTAAGCCAGCAGGCACCCTCCAAACAGCTGATTAATACCCCCGATTTACCGCAATCGCGATCGTGGCCATACTAATTTTTCCGACACCGGCGTCGAGCAGCGTTTGTGCGGCGGCCTCCAGCGTGGCGCCGGTTGTGAGCACATCGTCCACCAGCAAGATATGGCGGCCGGCCAGCAGATCTGGTCGAGGTGCGTGAAAGACCGTGCGGACATTTTCGAAGCGATCCAGCCGTTTTTTTCGGGTTTGCGTGTCTGTAATAGTCGGCTTTTGGAGTAGTTTCGGCAGCATTGGAATTTCCAGCGAATCCGAAATGCCTTGCGCGAACACCGTGCTTTGGTTGTAGCCGCGCACGCGTTCTTTTTTGGGGTGTAGTGGGATTGGAATGATCCCGTCGAGGTCCGACAGGTGTTCTGCGCCTGCGATTTGCCGACCGAGTTCGCGGCCCAGGCGCTGGCCGATATCCGGTTTATCTTTGTATTTGAGCAGGTGCAGCGCTTGTTGCACCGGACTTTTTCTGCGGAAATAATACATCGCCGCGCCGGTGTGCAGCGGCAGTCGGCCCCAGAACCGGTTGGTAAATTCGTTTTCCTGGTGGAGCAGATGATCCGTTGTTTCCAGTCGGAGTCGGCACCGGACGCAGAAGCAGGCGTTTCCGGTCGGCAGCTCGCGGTTACAGCCGACACACAGGAGGGGATAGAGCAGGTGCACGAAGCCGTGCCAGATGTCGAGGATGGGAGATCGGGTCATGCGGAAAGCGTTTTTGTCGTGCCGGGGTTTTTAAGACGTTCTCTTAGAGTATGTCAAAAATACAGCGTGGCGCCGGGCGGTCGGCTTTGTGGAACATATTTATATAAACCAAATGCGCGTTCGGGCGCCAGTGCGCGGCGGGAAAAGCGGCCGCTTGATCGGGTGGGGATAAAAAATCGGCAAAATATTGGTAAACAACGGTTTAAATGGTGCGCGGTATTGCGGGCGGATTGGGTGCGTCGTTAATTTGTGAAGAAATATAACCAACCGTACCTGTCCGACCGGTCGCGTCTGCGTCCCGGAAACCCTGTATTTGCCGGTTTGCGCCGGCGGAGCCTTTGCTGACCTGGAAGGGCAGGCGCGGCAAAATGTATAACATCCATGAAGCTTACCGATCTTGACGAACTCCGGGACGTTGCGACCATGTCGTACGTCCTGCACCAGATGCTGCTTGCCCTTCGGCGTTCTCATTTACAAATCAACGCTGCGGAGTTATCCTGCATGTTATCCCTGCACAGGTCCGAGATTTCCCGGATGCGGTTGCTGCACCGCAAGCCGCAGTATCGGCGGGGCGTGCAAAAAAATTCTTTGTATCGCGTTGTGCGCCACTTGCAGCAGCAGTTTCCGACCTTTGTAATTTATCAGCGGAACGACGGTCGCCTCGTTATCCGCCTGCGCAAGCGCTTGGGCGAGCACCAGATACCGGCCTCCCGGATGCTGATTCCGGTATTGCCCCCGCCGTTGAAGCGGGATATCCGGCCGGGTACCACCAAGTGGTTTTTGCTGGAGCAGGCGCAGTGAGCGGGGGGATGCCGTGTTCTGCCAATGGGAAATCAACATCTGAACAAGCGCTAAGCGAAATGTGGTCGTATGGTAACCAGGCCACGCAGATTGGCGAAGATTTTGACGTTTTTGCTTTGGGGGCTCCCGCGGAACTCGCGGGAATCTGCAAATGGTTTGTGCAAAGTCCCCAATTCGACTTCCCCAGCAATTATGTTGACCAGGTACTTGTTTTATAGGGTAGTTGCGACAGCAAAAACAGCAAGATTGCGGGGGCCAGGAGCCATTGAAAGTAGGATTCAAAATCGGAATACGATCGGCGTTCGACCGCGCGTTTTTCGAGGCGATCCACGCCCTCTTTGATCGTCTGGATCGCTGAGGCGCCCTGCCGAATGTGGCAGGGCTCGCCTTGGCCGGCCTCGGCAATGGCCCGGAGCAGCGGCTCGTTCAGGCTGCTGTGCACGAGGCGATCCGACGCATCCCGCTTATACTGCAGGCCTCCCAGCGGGATCGGGCCGCCCGCTTCCGTGCCTACGCCGACGGTATAGACTACAATCCCATCCTCGTAGGCGGCAGCGGCCTGCTTCAACGCGCCTGCTTCGTGATCCTCGCCGTCGGTGATCAAAACCAGTACCCTTCCGGCCTTGGACTCCGGATCGAACGCGCCGCGGGCTGTCTCCAGCGCGCGCGCCAGCGAAGTACCCTGCTCCGATGCCATATCCGGTGCGGCCGCCTGCAAAAACATCGCCGCCGCCTCATAATCACTCGATAAGGGCATCTGCAGATACGCATTGCCTGCAAAAAAAATCAGGCCGATCCGTTCGCCCTCCAGGGCTTTCATCAATTTTAAAGCGAAGATCCGCGCGCGCTCCAAACGGCTGGGCGCCATGTCGGCGCAATACATGCTCTGCGAAATGTCAAACGCCAAGATCACATCCGCGCTTTCCTGTCTGACCTGCCGCACCTTGACGCCCCGCTGCGGATTCGCCGCCGCCAGGATGAACAGGGTAAGAGACAACAAAAACAAAATCTGCCGCGTCCAAAATGCCGCTGCCGACTGCGGCGGCAACAAGCGCTCCACCAAATCCGGGTCGCCCAGGCGCCGAATGGCCCGCCGCCGCCAACGCCGGTATCCTGCCCAAAGAAGGAGGAGCGCCGGTAATGACCAGAGGAGGTGGAGGAAGGATGGATGTTGGAAAAACATATTAGATTGGGGATTGGGGATTGGGGATTGCGGATTACGGATTGCGGATTACGGATTGCGGATGACACTTTTGTGAACATTCCCGAACATTCCCCCCGCCATCTCAAAAAATCCCCAATCCGAAATCCCCAATTATTTAATTTTCTGCCTAATTCCCTTTTCCCCGGGCGTCACGCCTTCTTCCATCCATCCTGGCAGGGGGCCTTCCTGCAGGTAGTGGTCGAAAAACTGCAGCATACGCGTTTGGAAGTCCACGCGGTTTTGCAGTTTGACTGGCCAGTGCGGCTCGCCGTTGTAGTTGAGCAGCCAGCAGGGTTTGCCGAGGCGGCGGAGGCCGGTAAAGAGTTCGATACCCTGGTACCAGGGCACGGCGCCGTCTTCGTCGTTGTGCAGGATCAGGAGGGGCGTCCGGACTTTATCAAGGGCGAAGAGCGGGGAGTTTTCCAGGTAGCGCATGGGATATTCCCAGAGGGAGCCGCCGATGCGGCTTTGTTGGCGCTCGTATTGAAATTGCCGGTTGAGGCCGGATTCCCAGCGGATGCCGCCGTACGCGGAGGTCATATTGGCCACGGGTGCGCCGGCTTCCGCGCAGGCGAACAGGTTGGTGCGCGTCACGAGGTAGGCTGCCTGATACCCGCCCCAGGAGTGTCCCTGCAGGCCGATCCGCTTTTTATCTACAAAACCCTGTTCGGTCAGGTGCTGCACGCCGCTCATCACCGCGTTATAGGCGGATTCGCCCGGATAGCCGGTGCGGTAGTGAATATCGGGCAGGAAGACGAGGTAACCCCGGCTGGCATAAATCGTCGGATTGATCGAAGAACGGCCGGCATCGGGCGCCCGGTGCTGGTGGAGGCCGTCGGACAAGCGTTCGTAAAAATACACCAACATGGGGTATTGGCGATCTGGGTTGAAGTTTTCGGGTTTGACCAGCAGGCCGTCCAGGGCTTCGCCGTCGAGGGAGGTCCAACGTACCAGTTCGATATTTCCCCAGAGATACTCGGCTTGCTGCGGGTTGGCGTTGCTCACGCGGCGGAATTGGGGATTGGTGCTGGTTTTTCCGGGTGTGAAGGTGGAGTACAGCAGATCGGGATAGGTTTGAAAGTTTTCGCAGCTAAAAAGGACGGCGTTGGCGTCTTTGGCTTTGATCACATTTTTCGTGAAGGCGAACGCGCCCTCGTACCAGAGGCTGATTTGGCCGGTGGCGAGGTTCAGCCAGGCATAGCCTTCTGATTTATTGGTTTTGTCGAAGCGATGGAGCAGGAGCACGGCGTTTGCTTTGATGCTGCGTTCTTCCGGATCGAGGCGGATGTATCGGTACACCCGGTTTTCTTCCCGGCCTTTCGTCAGGCGTTTGGGCGGGACGGCGCCGGTTGGATCCACGCGGTAGAGGTCGAACTGGTCATAGACCAGCATGGCCTGGTCGTTTTCGAGCCAGCCGGCCAATCCGTAGGCGCCGGGGTAATCCGGCACGTCATTTTCTTCTTCAAAAAACGGATACGGGTCATTGGCGGTGAGGCGGCGCGTTTGGTTGGTCGCTGCGGCCCAGGCAAACCAGCAGCTGTCCGGGTCGCTCCACCAGGCGATATACTGTGCGCCCGGCGAGAGTTGCGGGTTGCCGCGCAGGCCGGCGCGCACGAGCGTCCGGGCGCCGGTGCGCACATCGAGGGCATATACATCCTTTCGGGCTTCGCCTTCCCATTGTTTGGCGATCAGATAGGGCGTTTCGGTGAACGCCATTGCCCGTTCGGCGTTGCGTTCCGGTTGGAAGCGGACTTCCGGCAAATCGGGTCCACCGAGGCGTGCAAAAGCGCTGGTGGCCAGGTGCAGCGCGACCGGGAAATATTGTTTTTTGTCGCTATCCAGGCGTTTTTCCTGTTCCGTGTACAGGCGCGGGTCTTTCCAGGTCCAGACTTCCACCTGCACGATTTCCTCGGGCAGCAGGCTGGTATCTTGCAGGATCGGTTGGGAGGCGATTCCGAAATAGAGTTTGCTGCCGTCTTCGCTGAATTGCGGACGGGCGTGTTCGCTGATAATTTGTCGGCCCTCGGCGTCTTCCGGCAGAAAGGCGCTGTTTGGACCGGCGACCAGTCGGGCGGAATCCGCGCCGCCGTTCCACAGGCCCAGTTGCCAGGGCCGCACACGGGCCTTGCTGGTATCGGTATCGGCCAGGAAAGCGGCTTTGTTTCCGTTGTTTTCCCAGCTTAGTTGCTGAAATTTTCCGACGCTGCGCCACAGCGGCTGCAGTGATTTGCGTTGCGCGTCATACGCGTACACGCCATTTTCGGCAGTAGCCGGCAGGCCGCGTTGTCCGACTGCCGTATCGGCGCCGGTGGTGTAGAACAGCAGTTTGGGCGCTTTTTTAGCCAATGCGAACTCCGATACGAACCAGACCGTATCGCAGCGGTCCGCTGCCAGGTCGAACAGCAGCATTTTCGAACCGGTTTCCTTTCCCTCTTTTTTGAGTTTTTTATCCTGTTTAGGTGCAGCGGTGCTGTCTGGTTTTGTGCCGGCCTCCTCTTTTTTCCCATTGCCTTTATCCGGCTCCAGGGTGCACACGAGTAGTCCGGCCCATTCTGCGGGCAGTTCGAAAGATTTTAGATTCGGCGTTTTTTCCAGTCGGCCGTCGGCCAGCCGGTAGATTGCGAGCGTATCCTTCGGCAAGTCTTCGTCCTTTACCTTTCGCCGGCGTTGCGCTTTCAGTGTATCGAGCGGCGGTTTGATGCGAAAGGCCAGAAAGCGGTTATCGGCGCTGAAAGCCGGATCGGCGCTTCGCGGGAAAACAATCGTTTGATTATTGGCGGCGGACCAGAGCGTCAGTTCGGCGTCGCCTTCGGTATGCGGTTTCAGCGTATAAGCTGCCCATTGTCCGTCGCGGCTGATTTTTGTTTGTTCAATTTTTCGCCACCGGCCTATTTCCTGGTAAGACAGCGCTTTTTTTTGTGCGAACAGGGCGCTTCCGAGGGCGAGGAGCGCCGGCAGGATCAGCAGGCGCGCGTAATTTTTTTTAAAAAAACAGTTCATAGTCCGATAGATAAATGCGGCGCATTATTTTGTACCTGGTTAGCAGGATCGCTGTCTGGCGAAAAATGGATTCTTTTTTGGCTCAGACGCGACCTGAATTATTTTGTCATTTTCCAGCGTTTGTGGCTCCAGAGCCAGCCGGCGGGCGCTTGCAGGATTGCTTCTTCGAGCATGCGGGCGCAGGCTTTGGTGATGTCCTGTTCGCCGGCGGTCGCGGGATCGGGCCAGACCGGCAGGTAGTGTACCGCGTAAAAACCGCGGCGGTATCGTTCGATGTGATAATAGACGACTGGGAATCCGAATCGCCGCGCCAGAAAATCCGTTCCGGGCAAAAAGGCGGTTTCGACGCCTAAAAAAGGAATCCAGTGCGCGCTTTTGCGGCTGCTGGGCGATTGGTCGCCCAAGAGGATAAACACCGCCTGCTCGCGTTGGTATTTGCGCATGGCGGCGTAGGTTTCGTCCATAGACACCATGTGCATACCCGTGCGCATGCGGCAGCGGTTGTAGTAGCGATCCAGCAGGCGGTTGCTCAGCGGTTTGAAAGCCGTGACGACTGTGCCGTGGAGGACGGGCGGCATGGACAGGCCTGTCCATTCCCAGTTGTGGTAATGACTGCCGGCGAGAATGACCGGGCGGCCCTGATCCAGGAAATGATTGATGACTTCCGGGTTGCGCACCGTGCATCGGCGCGCAATTTCTTCGACGGGGGTGGTGAAGCTTTTGATGGTTTCCAGTGCGACGTCCGTCAGGTTTCGGTAGGAATCCCCGAGGATGCGTTCAATTTCCGCGGCGTTTTTTTGTGGAAACGCCCGTTGGAGATTGTCGCGCATCACCTGTGCTCGGTAGCCGATGATTCGGTACAGGAAAAACGCGAACCCGTCCGACAGCAGGTACAGCAGGGGGAACGGGACGAACCGGAACAGTTCGGCGATCAGGCGAAGAAAGAGATAAGCGAGCCACTGCATACGGCAAAGGTACGGCGGATTTTGCGAGTATGTACGCGCGGCTTTCTGCTGCGAGCCGATTACAGGATGCGGTAGATCGTCGGACGGGAAGGACTGGCGTCGAGTTCAAAGGGCGCAGTTTGCAAATGCAGCAGGTAGTATCCGTCCGGTATTGAATCCGGCGCAAAAATGAGTTCTGTAATCGTGCAATACGTCCGAACGGCCTCCGGATACTGCCAAAACGCCTTATGGGCTGCCAGCGCGCCCCCATCCTCCTCCCGATCCACCGAGGGTAAATCCGTTAGCAGGTGTTCGATGCCGCAGTCCACGCAGTATGCCGCCGCCGCCGCTTCAAAGTAGGGCGGGTTGGCGCCGGAATAATTCACCGTTGTTTTCAGCGGATCGTTGGGCAGGCAGCGCACGATCAGCGCTTCCGCTTCTCCGGGCGCGATCAGCGCCTCCAGTTGTTCCCGCAGGATCACCCGGTCGCCATTATCCAGGCGTTGGGGATATAGGCTAATGAGTTTTGCGTGAAAGTGAAACCGCTGCAGGCAGTCTGGCAGGACATACCGCGACCGGGCGATGTGGCCCACGCATTCCGTATGCGTGCCATTGCCGTGCGGATTGAACCGCACGTTAAAAAAATTCACCGGGCCGCCCGCGGCCGTGCTGCCGATAAAATCGCCGGCGACGACCGGGCTAAACTCCGGCGCCGGCGCCCAAAAGCAATTCGGGTTGTGGAGCCCATCGCGCAATCGGATGGATAAATCTTCGGGTTTCGAGAGATCGGCGCGGTAGCGTTGGTCGTGAAAGTGGTACGTGACGGTCATAGTGCTGTTGGATAGCGTTGGGTAGGGCGGCATAGAACTTTTGCGGAAGTCAGAAATAGGGCGTTTTTTGCTAATTTTTTGGGAGTGTTCCCGAAAACAGTTTTGGAGTTTGTTTAAATTTTAATTTTTGGGCTGCACCTGCCCAATTTTAATTTTTAACTGCGTTAAATTTTTCGCCGAATCGCCCGCATTCGACGGCAAAGTTTGCCTTGTTAAAAATAAAGTAACTGGTTAGCAGGATCGCTGTCTGGCCCCAAAAGTCCCATTTTCCGCCATATTTTGCGATTTTTTTTGACCATAGCGCTGCTATGGCCTGCAAAAAATCGCAAAATATGGCGAAAAATGGATCCTTTTTTGGCTCAGACGCGACCTGCTAACCAGTTACAAAATAACAACTATTTCCGCTCCGCGCTACCCCGACTGCACGTCCCACTTTCGCACCAATTTTTCCATCCCCGCTTTCAATTCGCCCGGCGCCGGCGGCTCTTTCGATAAATAAATAAGCATGAGCGCTACCGGGCCCTGCTCGCCCGCAGCAACTTTTTCGTAGATCGCGTGCTTGTGCAGCCGATAGGCCTCGCGAATCAGCCGCTTAATCCGGTTGCGCGCCACAGCGGTTTTGAAAAAACGCTTGGGCACCGAAATGGCTAACTGCACCGGCGGCGTATCGGCGGGCGGATGATCCAAGGGCGTCCACACTGCCCGCAGGGGGTAGGCAATAAAGGACCTGCCCTCCGTAAAAAGGCGCCCAATGATTTTGCGACTTTTCAGTCGCTCCTGCCGGGAAAAAGTGTATCGAAGCACCGCTTAAAATAAAAAAACATGAGTCGCTTCAATAGGAGAAACGACTCATGTTGTGTAGCCTGACAAAAAAGTTTTCCAAAACGATCAGAAAACCGCGCCGAATACCGGCGCGACCGTGTTTATTTCAGCCGTTTTTCGTCGGAAACTGTGAGTTTCCACCGACCTTGTGCCCGGCGGCGGGCCAACACCTTGCGGCCATTTTTCGTCTGAATACGGGTGCGGAAACCGTGTTTGTTTTTGCGCGCCCGGCGGGACGGTTGGTATGTGCGTTTCTGTGCCATCTTTTTAAATATTTCCTTTCAAAAAATCGGAGCGCAAAGGTAAATTTCTTTGCGGATGTTCCCAAATATGTTTTAGAAAAAATTTGAAATAGCGTGAAAAACGCAAAATTTTACAAATTCCGGCAAAAATAGGCCGGATTGCGTATTTTTACGCGCTCGAATGCTGTGCTTCCGCACCGCTGTTTGTTAAAAAATGTAACCCGCCGCTTATGCGCCAATTTTTCTACGCTCTTTCCAACCTGGGCTGCTCGCTCTTTCTGCTGTACGCCGCCTCCGCTTCCGCACAATGTCCTATTACAGTGGACGCCGGCCCCAACAAATTTGTTTGCGCACCCGGACAGGGCGTGGAACTGGACGGCTCCATCTCCGGCACGTACCTGGGTTTGCGCTGGACGCCGGCGACCGGACTGAGCAATCCGAATATCCTCAACCCGACGGCAACGGTCAATAGTCCCGTTACCTATACGCTCACGGGCGCCGCCTTCGATCCCTCGGCGCCCAACCTGTTTGTTAATCCGGCCTTCGAACTGGGCAATACCGGCTTTACGAGCGGCCTGAGTTTTAACCCGACACCCATCACGCCCGGCACCTACACCCTGACGACCTCGCCGGCGCTGGTCTTGTCGTTTTTTCCACCCTGCGACGACCATACCTTCGGAAACGGCACGGGCAACCTCATGCTTGTCAATGGCACAGGATCGCCCAACAACCAAGTCTGGTGCCAAACGGTTCCGGTCATGCAAAACTCCTGGTACTACCTGAGCGCCTGGGCGATCATCTCGCCGGTGACGCCGCCTACTTTTCAGTTTTCAGTCAATAATACGCTCGTCGGGACACCTTTTTCGCCGCCGAACAGCGGGTGCGACTGGCAGGAGTTCACCGCCGTCTGGTTCTCCGGCGCCGCAACTTCCGCGACAGTCTGCATCCGAAATCTGAATAACGGCGGAAACGGATTTTTTGGAGACGATTTTGCGCTGGACGATATCTTTATCTCCAAAGCCTGCACGGTCACCGATCAGGTCACGGTGGCCGTGGCCACGGTCAACGCCGTGCTGCCGCCCACCATCATCCTGCCCTGCACTGCCATGCAAAACGGGATCCAACTCAACGGCAGCGGCTCTTCGCAAGGCCCGGGATACAGCTATTCCTGGGACGGCCCGGGCATCCTATCAGGGGAAAATACCCCCATCGCAACGGTCAACGAACCAGGGGTGTACACGCTGACGGTCTCTTTTGACACGGGCGAAGGCATCTGCTCGAAATCCGCTTCTATTACAGTACTACCCGACCCGAATATGGTGGACGCCTTCGCCGGCGGCGGCGAAGAAATCAACTGCCTGCAAACGACCGCCGTGCTCGACGGCTCCGGCTCGACCGTCGGCCCGAATGTCGTCTATAACTGGCAGCCCGCCGCCGGGGTGGTCTCCGGCCAAGGCACGCTGACGCCTACCGTCAACCAGGGTGGAACGTACACGCTCACCGTCACGCGCAATCCAAGCGGTTGTACCGCCACGGCCACCGTGGAGGTGCCGCAAAATACCGTCCCGCCCATCGCCGTGGCCAGCTCGCCCGGCCCAATCACCTGCGTGCCCGGTACCGTCACCCTGAAGGGCGTCGGCAGCAGCGTGGGTTTTGATTTTACCTATCAGTGGAACGGTCCGGGCATCGTCTCGGGCGACACCTCGCTGAATAACTGCGTGGTGAGCGCTCCCGGACTCTACACGCTCGTCGTCACCAACGAAAGCAACGGATGTACGGCAAAAGCTAATGCGGTGGTCAACCAAGTGATTGCACTCCCCACCGCCGTTGCGAATGTCAGTGCGCCCGGGGCGCTGGACTGTTTCACATTCAGCCTGACGCTGAGCAGCAGCGGGAGCAGCAGCGGCCCAAATTTTACGTATCTGTGGAGCAGTCCGAACGGCCACTTCGCCGGCCCGGTGAATGATTCGATCGCCACCGTGGACTCGGCCGGGATCTATATCCTGACGGTTACCAATACGCAAAACGGATGCAAAAAGACCGATACGGTGACGGTCGCAAACAATGGCCTGCCGCCTAGTATTAAGATCAAAAAACCGTTGCCGACGCTGAATTGTGCCGCCGATTCGGTGCAAATTGACGCCGGACAGTCTTCGAACGGGCCGGATTTTCAATACGTCTGGAGTACGCCGAACGGCCGGATTCTCTCCGGCGACAGTACGCTGACGCCCTGGGTGGATACCGCCGGAACGTATATCGTCCGGGGCCTGAACACGGCCAATGGTTGCGTCTCCACAGATACGGTGAAAATAATTCTCGATACGCTGGCGCCGCTGGTCGTGATTGCGCCGCCGCCCGCGCTCAACTGCCTGTCCGACACCGCCGTCCTCAACGCCGCCGGTTCGTCCGGCGGCCCGCGCATCGTATTTAACTGGTCTTTCACGCCCCTCCCCGGCGGCAACGGCCCCGGTTTCGTATCGGGCGATACCACACTCCTGCCGGTGGTAAACGCGCCGGGTATTTACATACTCACCCTGACCGACACGCTGAATCAGTGCCAAAGCAAGGATTCGGTCGCCGTCGAACGGGACGTCGCGCCACCGCTGTCAGAAGCCGGCCCAAGCGACACCCTCGACTGCCTGCAGGCTATCGCCCTGCTGGACGGCAGCGGCAGCGCGCAAGGTCCGGCGTTCCAGTATGCCTGGACGACCGGCGACACGACCCTCCAGGCAACTGTCAGTGCGCCTGGCTTGTACGTACTAACGGTCACCAATACCCTCAATGGCTGCACGTCCAGCGATTCGACGCACATCGTGGAATTGACCGACCTGCCCGAATTGGCGATTGCCCCGCCCGCGGCGCTAAATTGTGGCGAATCTGAACTGCCGCTCTCCGCCACCGCCTCGGAAGGCCCGGAATTCGACTATGCGTGGTCCTATTCCGGCATGGGCGTCGGGATTCTGTCCGGCGGCAATACCCTGAATCCAATCGTCGGATCAGCGGGCGACTACACCCTGCTTGTCACGAATACCATCACCGGATGCGCCAATTCGGCGGCGGTGACGGTCATTGAACTCAGCAATATCGCGCTCTCCGTGAACGCGCAAACGAATGTCTCCTGCTTCGGCGGCGCCAATGGCGCGCTGAGCGTGGGGGCGGTCGGCGGCGACGGGCAGTTTGTTTTTGCATGGAACAGCGGACAGAACAGCCCCGACTTAGATAACCTGCCGGCCGGCAATTACGTCCTGACGGTCACCGATGGGGAAGACTGCTCAGCGGTGCTCCAGGTTGCGATCGAACAGCCGGAAAACCTGCTGCCCAACGCGCTCGCAACGCCCGTGTCGGCGCCCGGAAATACGGACGGTACGGCAACAGCCAGCCCGTCGGGCGGTGTTGCGCCCTACCAATTCCTGTGGAGTACCGGCGAAAATAGCCAGACCATTACCGGACTGGCAGAGGGTTTCTACGTCGTCACGGTCACCGACGCCAATAATTGCACCGCCGAGGAAACCCTGGAGGTGACGGATATTGACTGCAACCTCTCCGTCAGCGTTAACACCGCCGATCCGGCCTGTTTTGGCGAGGCAAATGGTGCTGCATCGGCCATTGCCGCGGGCGGCGTCGGCACGCTGACGTACGCCTGGTCCAACGGCGCCAATACGCAAACCATCGGCGGATTGGCAGCGGGGCAATACGCCGTCACGGTAAGCGATGAGAACGGCTGTACCTGGAGTGCTTCCCTGACGCTCGCCGAACCGCCTGCCCTCGCGCTGGAGTTGGTTGGCGTCGTCAATACGATATGTCCGAATGACGCCACCGGCGCGGTGAGTGTATCTGCTGCCGGCGGTTCCGGCAATATCCTGATCAGTTGGAGCAATGGCCAGGAAGGCCCTGCGCTTTCCGGTCTTGTAGCCGGAAACTACACGGCCACCGCTACGGATGCGAACGGCTGCACACGCGATCTCGCGGTGGAAATCGAATCAAACGACCAAGATCCGCCGCAAATACAGGGCGGCGTCGCGCAATTGCCGCTCGGCGTAGCCGGTGTGATTACCTTGACCGTTCAGAATATGGGCCTCACCATTTCCGACAATTGCGCCGTGCGCACAGTGGAATTTGTGCCGAAAAACTTCGATTGTCAAAAAATAGGCCTCCAGCAAGTCGCCATAACGGTCACCGACAGCTCGGGCAACAGCAGCGTACTGAATTTGAGCGTTAACATCGTGGATCAGGATGCTCCGACATTAAACTGCCCGGCTGATATCCGCCGCTGCGCCAACAACGATTTCGTGCAGTACAACGCGCCGGTCGCCACCGACAACTGCCTGTTCCTGGGCGGACAATTTGCCCTGATCGCCGGTTTGCCCAGCGGCTCGCAATTCCCGGAAGGCACAACAACCACGACCTACACCTTCACCGACGCCAGCGGTAACGTGGGCGCTTGCTCTTTCAACGTAACCATTTTAAGTCCGCTGGTCATCGCGCTCGACACCGTAATCAATGACGTGGGTGGACAAAATATCGGCGGCGTTCAAGTCTCCGTCAGCGGAAGCGAGCCCGGTTACACCTACCTTTGGCTGCGCGACGGCCAGCCTGTCGCCAGTTCGGAGGATCTTTCCGGCGCGGGCGCCGGAACCTACACGCTGTTGGTCACGGACGCTTTCGGTTGCACGCAAACAGCCGGCCCATTCGTAGTGAACAATGCGGTTGGCGTGGTATTGGCCGACTGGAACAGCCTGGTTTCCGTATTTCCCAATCCGACAAGCGGCCTGGTATTTGTCGTGCTGCCCGATATCCTGGCGGCCACGGAAGTGCAATGCACGGTTTTTGACGGACTAGGTAGGAAAGCCATGACATTCCGAAGCCAGGGACAAAAGCAGATCACGCTCGATTGGTCGGCCCTGCCAAGCGGGCTGTACACCTTGATACTTCGACAGGAAACGGGGATTGGTACGTATAAAATTGTGCTGGAGAAATAGTGGCGGGGCTGAAAAGAGCCTTGACAGGGTATGTAGGAAAAAACACTTGAGTTAATGCCCGTTTTTTGTCCAAACAAAAAATGGGCATTAATTCATTATTTTTTCCAAACGCTGTCTTCTTAGGGCAATATCCTACAGCACACGATACACCCGCACCCTAAAGCGGCCATTTTCCAAAAAAGCCATCGGCCCGGCGCCGCTCAGGAGCACGGCGTTGAAGCGGCCGTAAATCGTATCATTGGAAAATCCTTCGACGACGACCGTCACGTCGTCGCTCACGGCGTTGGACACGCCGGTATAGTTACAGGTATCTGCGGCGCTAAACTCCACGCCGCCCCAGCCAAAATTTTTGAATTGCACGGCGGCTTCCGCCGGCGTAAAAGGGAACTCTTCGAATTCCTCGGTAAACTCGAAGCTCAGCGCCAATCCGTACCGGGGTTGCAGCGGGTCGTCCTGCCGAATGATGCTTACCTGCCGGCGCACCGGGCTGTACCAGTTGCACATCGTGTCCAGTTGCCGATTAGAGAGCCGGTTGCGCGGGAAAAAATTACCGGCGCCGTTTCGAATCCGCGATTGCAGGGCGAAGGTATCGCCCCGAAAGTCGAAGTGCAGCCCGTCCTGCGGATAATCCGGCGGCGGTGTGGGAATCAGCCAAAAAAGGATTAGCCAGAACAACATATCGGCGTCTGTTTGTACAAAGGTCGGGGATTTCGACCATCGGTCGGAAAAAATGTATCCGGGCGGGCGCGGCGATTATTCCTGTTCCAATTTGCGCATAGATTCCTCCAGCATAGCGATACGCGCCAGCGCGTCTGCCTGTTTATTGCGTTCTGCCTCCACGACCGGCGCCGGCGCAGAGCCTACGAAGCGTTCGTTTTGGAGTTTGGCTTCTACCGAGCGCAGGAAACCTTGCTGGTATGCCAGTTCTTCGCGCAATTTAGCCAGTTCGGCTGCGGCGTCAATTTTTTCCTGAAATTCCACGAAAAACTGATCCGTGCCGGAGATAAAAGACTTGCTGTTTGGTAAATCCTTTTCAGCCGGTTGAAGATCGGACAAAAAGGCCAGTTTGACCACCATTTCCTGCCATCCGGACTCTGCCAGCAGCGCGCGGGCGCTTTCGCCGTCGAGCACCGCCATACGGAGCGGATCTTTGGGCTTGATCCGGTTGGCATTGCGCAATTCGCGCACCTTACTGATCACGTCCTTGGCGGTTTCAACCCGTTCGATGAAGGCTTTATCGCAGGCGCTGGCCTTTGGATAGCGCTGCCGCATACAATCGTCGCCGGTTGTGCGGTCGCGCAGTTGATGCCAAATTTCTTCGGTGATAAACGGCATGAAAGGGTGCAGGGCAACCATCAGGTCGGAAAACAGGTCGAGCGTCGCCTCATACGTCGGCTTATCCACCGGCTTTTCAAAACCCGGTTTGATGATTTCGAGGTACCAGGAGCAGAAATCGTCCCAGATAAAACCATAGAGTCCGAGCAAGGCTTCGCTGATGCGGAAGGATTTAAAATCAGCTTCCACCTCAGCGATCACGGTGCTGAATTTTTCGCGCATCCAGCGGATAGCGAGGGCATTCCGGCGCGCATCGGCCTCCGTTTCTGCGGTATCGGTTAGTTGCCAGCCTTTGATGAGGCGGAGGGCGTTCCAGAGTTTATTGCAAAAATTACGGCCATTTTCGCAAAGTTTTTCATCAAATAAAATATCGCCGCCGGCGGAAGCGCTCGAC
>JBEIDF010000039.1:0-23194 GCA_040383605.1 Lewinellaceae bacterium | reverse complement strand
GTCGCTGCTGGTGTTTTATGCCCTGGCGATGCAATGTATGAGCACGCTGGCGGTGGTGAAAAGAGAAACCGGCAGTTGGAAATGGGCGCTGTTACAATTTGTATTTATGAGTTTGCTCGCCTACACCGGCGCCTGGCTGGCGTATATTGGGGCGAGCTGGTGGGGATAAGAAACGCTTGTCCACGTTTTTTTCGCCGCGTGTGTGCGCGCAAAACAAATGGCCGGAAGACAAAATCTGTCTCCCGGCCATTCTTAAAATGATGTTCAAGTGCGGCGAACCGCTGCCGAACTACTACTTCTTGTCGTCTTCGCCGAACTGCCCCTTGAGTTGCGCCAGCGCAGCCAGATCGCCGAGCGTTTCCTTCTCGACTTTCTTTTGCACATCGGCAATAGCGGTTTGCGTTTCGGTCACCTCTTTGTCTTTTTCCGCCCGGACTGACGTTTCTGCTTTGTATTTCAGATCCTCCCAGTAGCGGGTATGTGACACGAGGATGCGACGGTCTTCTTTGTTGAACTCGATTACTTTTACCGTAACCGTTTCGCCGATCTCTACAGCTTCGCCGTTTTCCTTTTTGATGTGCTTGATCGGAGCGAAAGCTTCCAGACCATGCGACAGTTGGAAGGTAGCGCCTTTGTCGTCGCGGCGGAGTACCGTGGCATCGTGGTAAGAACCCACGGGGAACACCGCCTCGAAATTATCCCAGGGATTATCCTGTACCTGTTTGTGGCCGAGGCTGATCTGGCGTTTTTCCTTGTCAATGTCGAGTACGACCACCTCCAGCATTTCACCGACTTTGGTGAACTCGCTCGGGTGCGCATAGCGCTTCGTCCAGGACAGGTCGCTGATGTGTACCATCCCGCTCACGCCTTCCGACAGCTCGACAAAAATGCCGTAGTTATTCATATTCTTCACCGTGCCGGTATGCACCGAACCGACGGAGAAACTATTTTCGATCTCGTTCCATGGATCGGAGCTGAGTTGTTTGATCGAGAGCGACATTTTGCGTTCGCCGCGGTCAATCGTAACCACTTTTGCTTCAACCTCCTGGCCCATTTTGAAGTACTCCTTCGCATTCACGCTTTGGCTGCCCCAGCTGATTTCGCTGATGTGGATCAGGCCTTCTACGCCCGGGAGAATTTCCACGAATGCGCCATAGTCTTCAATATTGACCACCTTACCGGTGACCGTTGCGCCTTCCGTGATGCTATCCGGCAGAACCTCCCAGGGATGCGGGGTGAGTTGCTTGAGGCCGAGGCTGATGCGTTTTTTGGAATCGTCGAATTCCAGCACCACCACGTTGATACGTTGGTTGAGTTGCAGCACCTCGCTCGGATGGCCGATACGGCCCCAGCTGATATCGGTGATGTAGAGCAGGCCGTCCACGCCGCCGAGATCGAGAAATGCGCCGAAGTCCGTGATATTTTTAA
This sequence comes from Lewinellaceae bacterium, assembly GCA_040383605.1. GTDB lineage: Bacteria > Bacteroidota > Bacteroidia > Chitinophagales > Saprospiraceae > M3007. The sequence continues at coordinate 21,766 of JBEIDF010000039.1, read as the reverse complement.
CGATCCCTTCGAGCACCTGGCCTTTTTCGAGGCTCTGCAGGATTTGCTCGCGCTGTTCGGCCAGGTCGCTTTCGATAAGCGCTTTGTGGCTGACGACTGCGTTTTTGATTTGTTCGTTAATTTTTACCACTTTAAACTCCATCATCTTGCCGACGTACTGATCGTAGTCCATTACCGGCTTGATGTCAATTTGCGAGCCTGGAAGGAACGTTTCCAATCCGCCGCATTCGGCAATCAGACCGCCTTTTGTCTTGCTGATGATGGTGCCGCGGATAATCGTGCCGTTTTTGAACGAGTCCACGATGCTTTCCCAGGCGCGAAGGATTTTCGCTTTTTTGCGGGACAGGCCGAGCTGGCCATCGCGATCCTCCTGGCTTTCCACGTAAACTTCCACGATATCGCCCTGCTTGATATCGGGCATATCGCGAAATTCAGAAGCCGGGATCACCCCGTCGCTTTTGTAGTTGATGTCGAGCACCACATCGCCGCTGGTGACCGCGCTGACCATCCCTCTGATGATCTCATTTTCGTTCACGTTGCGCAGGGTGGCATCGTACTGGGAGAGGTAGCTGCTGCGCTCTGCATCGCCGTAAGCAATGGCGCCGCGCTTGTCCATGTTCCAGTTGAAGTCGTCATGCGCGCCTTCGCCCACAATCGGATCGAACGCGGGCAAATCCAACTCCTCTTCTTCCTCCTCGTCTTCCTCTTCTTCCGCAACCGGAGCAGTTGCTTTGGCAACCGGCTTTTCTTCCGGTACCTCTTCCGCAACCGGAGCAGCCTCTTCGGCAACCGGCGCTTCTACTGGTACCTCTTCCGCAACCGGGGCAGCCTCTTCGGCAACCGATGCTTCTACTGGTACCTCTTCCGCAACCGGGGCAGCCTCTTCGGCAGCCGATGCTTCTACTGGCGTGTCTTCCACCGTTGGCGCAGATTCTTCCGAAGCAGCGTGTTCAACATGCTCGGCGGAGGACTCCTCTTGGGGGTGCTCCTGCTCGGGGTTCAAATTTTTTTCGTCGTCAAGTAACATAATAAGTAGATTGGTTCTGAGGCATTTGGTGAAAAAATCAGAAGCGCCACAGGCGAGAGGACGGCGCTTTTGTCCCCTGCTTTGTTTAAAAGCGGGCGCAAAGGTACCGGTTTTAATTTAAATATCCAAATGACAGCTGATTTTCAGTCAAATAAATGGTCTAATTGCGAGACTGATCTTTTTCATGCCGGGCGCTGACGCGCATTGCCGCGCGGGGGTTGGGCTGGGCTTAACTTGCGGACGCTAAAATTAATTTTACAATGAACACGATGCGTATATTTTGCCAAATCGCGGCGCTGTGGGCGCTGCTTTTAACCTGGCAAACCGGCCAGGCGCAGCCCGATCAGGCTTTGCTGCGCGAACTGGCAGAGGAGAACAAACAATCGGTGGAAGCCTTGGCGCTTTACCCGGAGGACGTCCGGCTGTCCATTCTCGAAGCGGCCAAAGAGCCGGTTTTGCTGGTGCGAATGCAAAACCTGCGCGCCAAAACCAGCGCCGCATTTCGGACGCTGATCGAAGATTACCCGCGGGACGATCAGGCGCGTTTCTACGACTTCAGCCGCTATCCCGGACTTCCGGGCGCGCTGGCAGCAGCCGAGGACGCCCGCGCGCTGGCGGAAGCCGCGGCCGTCCTGCCAGAAAACCAACGCGCGGAAGCCATTGCGTTCGCGCGCGGCAACCGGGCCACGCTCCGAAAAATCGGGGAATTGTTCCATACCTCCAACCAAGCCTTCGAAACCCTGATCCAGCCCTACCCGCCGGCAACCCGGCAGGCGTTCCAAGCCCTGCTCGATCTGCCGGAAGTGGTGGATCTCCTGAATGAAGACCTGCGCCTGACCGTGCTGGCGGGCGATCTCTACCGCGAAAATCCCGCCTGGGTGATCCAAAAAATGGATTCACTGCACCTCGCAACCGCCCGGGCGCATGCGGAAGAAACGGAAGCCTGGAAAAAAGCGCTGGCGGAAGACCCGCAGGCGCGCAGCGAATTGCAGGAGGCCGCCCAAACCTATTCCGCCGAAACGTACGGATATGACGATGTGGACTACCCGGACGGCCCCGAGGTCGTGGTGGTGGATTACGCCGTTTTCCATCCCTATCCGTACTGGTTCGGATACCCCTGGTGGTATGTCGCGCCACGCTGGCGGCCCTACCCATATTGGTACGACTGGGGTTTTTATGCGTATCCGGACGGTTGGTTCGTCGGCGGTATGCCCTCGTATTTTTTCATGTACTGGTATTTCGACCATCCGTATTTTTGCTATCGCTTCAATTACCTATCCACCCGCTTCGTACGGCATTACTACGGTCATCGCCGCTCCGGCACCACCATCAGCGTAGGCGTGGGCGCATGGCGCAACCGAACCCGCGCGATCATCTCCGATCAGTGGCTGTCCGATCCCAAGCAACTGCCAGGTCGCCTGAAAGAATACGGCCGCTTTGAAGAAAATCGTCAAAAATTCAACCAGCAACACCCCGGTCGGGAACAATCGCCGGAAACATTTCTGGACGACAACACCAAAAAATACCCCCAACTCGCCGATTCCCGGAAGGTCGCCCGGGAGGAAGCAGAAACTGTGCGCGCCAATGACGCCCGAAAACCCGGCAACTGGGCGCCCGCCAAGGAGCCGATCCAACCCGCCGCACCCGAACGCGCTAAAGTAAGCCCGCCACCCGATAAACCAGCGCCCCCGCCGACGCGCCCGCCCCGCCAAGAGCCAAAACCGCAAACGCCGCCCGCCAATAAACCGCGAAACGACGCGCCCCTGGATAAGGCCCAGGACTACCACCGGCAAAAATGGGAGGCCCCCCAAAAAACAAACGCGCCCGCTAACCAACCCGAAAGACGGCCGGCCGAATCCAAACCCGCGCCCGCTAAAAATCCGCCTGCTAAACCCCAAAAATCCCGCGGTGGATAACCAAAAATAGAAGACAGCATCCGTGAAAAATAATATTCGGAATACGGGTTAATTTAATAACCCAAGGTCTTACTTTTTATATTTTAAGGAGCAAGAAAAAATAATATTCGGATTGCACAGCAGAAATTGAAGCCGCGTGCGCGCTTCAATTTCTGCTTATTTTATCCGAACGGCGGATTTACCCGCCTGTTTTTTGGCGGTTCCGCGTTAAAACAGGAAATTCGTGCTTTAAAACTATTAACGCCGGCAGTCCGGCGCCTATTTGAATTGTTTAACTGTTTACTCTGCCATGAAGAAACTACGCTTGTTTGTTTGTAGTATGATTTGGATGGTACTGGCAACGGCCCAGGGCGGCGCGCAAAAAATTGCGCCGGAACTGCTCAGCCGCATGGCCGCCAACCCAAATGATTACCAGGAAGTGATTATTGATTTAGCCGATCAGCTGGACTCCCGCGCCATGCTCATCGAATTTGAAACGAACCAAACACCGCTGGACGAGCGCGGGTACCAGGTGATCACCCGCCTGCAGGCGAAAGCGGCAGCCACGCAGCCGGCACTTATCCGGCGGCTCGAAAATTTGCCCGGCGCCGACGCATCGAACCTGCTCGCCGTCTGGATCGTAAACCAAATTTTTGTACACGCCAACGCCGCCGCCATTCAGGAAATCGCCTCCTGGCCGGAAGTAGGCACGGTGTACTGGAACGCACCCATGGAAATGGATCCGCCTGTCCGCAGCGAACCGGCCGCCTTCTCCACACCCAACGGCTCGGAACCCGGCCTGCGCGCTATCAAAGCGCCTTTTATGTGGAATCTCGGCTACACCGGCTACGGCCGCAAAGGACTCATCATTGACACGGGCGACGATGCGGATCACCCCGCGCTGATCAGCAATTTCTGGGGGCACAACGTGATTATGGGCCAAGCCTGGAGCGGCAGCGGCCAACCGGAAGATTGCGCCGAACACGGCACCCACGTGACCGGCACCGTCTGCGGCCTCGACCGCAAAACCAACGACACCATCGGCGTGGCCTTTAACTCCCGGTGGATGGGCGGCCCGATGGAGTTTCCCGTCGGAAACGACCTGGGCTGTCAGGTCAATTTTACCCAGACCATCCGCACCAATACCGCCACCATGCAGTGGGCGCTTAACCCGGACAGCAATATCAATACCATGAACGATCGGCCGGACGTGGTCAACTGCTCCTGGCGGGGTAGTCCATTCGACTGCGGCGTCAGCTCGGCAATCAATATCCTCAACGCGCTGGAAGCAGCCGGCATCGGTGTCGTCTGGGCCCAAGGAAATAACGGGCCGGGCGCCTCTACCGTGGCCTCCGGCGCCTCGATGAATATGGATCTGGTGAACACCTTCGCCGTCGGCGCCATCAACGGCGCAAGCAGCAGCTTCCCGATCGCCGACTTTTCCAGCCGGGGCCCCACGCCCTGCGGCGGATCCGGCGCGCTCCAGATCAAACCGGAAGTATGCGCCCCGGGCGTCAACGTGCGCTCCTCCGTACCAGGCGGCGGCTACACCGGACTCGACGGCACTTCTATGGCCGCGCCGCACGCCTCGGGCGCCCTGCTCCTGCTCAAAGAAGCTTTCCCCAACTTGTCGGGCATCCAACTCAAACTGGCCCTGTACAACGCCGCCAAGGATCTGGGCGTAACCGGCGAAGACAACGCGTACGGCCGCGGGATCATTGACCTGGAGGCCGCATATAACCTTCTGATCAGCCAAGGCCAGGTTCCGGTAGCGCCCGCCTCCGCCGAACGGGACGTCCACCTGCTCGACGTCCGGGTAGCCGGCGTCTGCAAAGGCCCCGTGACAGCCACGGTCACCTTCGAAAACAGCAGCGCGCAAACGATCAACAGCCTTAAATTTATCTATGGTATTGTCGGCGGCGCCCAATTTGAATTCGACTGGACTGGTACGCTGACGCCTAATACATTTACTACCATCACGCTGCCCGGTGCAACGGGCATCCAACCCGGAACCCACGTGTTCCTCGTCGAAGCCGTCAATCCGAACGGCCAAGCCGATCCGCGCCCGCTCAACAATGTCTTCCGCCGCCGCTTTATCATGGCCAACGACGACTACCCGACGGGGCAAATCAGTCCCCAGCAACCCGCAACGGCCTGCAGCGGCGCTCGGGTACTGCTGGAATATACCGGCGAACTGCAAGCGGCCGAAGTGGTAAAATGGTACAACAGCCCCTCGGCAGTCAATGCCATCGCAGAAGGCAATACCTACCTCACCCCGCCGCTCTCAGCTAACGCCACGTATTTTGTCAGCACGTCCGCTCTGTACTCCACAGGCAAACCGGAACTGCCAACTGGCGCCAACGCCAGCAACACGATCAACGGCGGACTGATTTTCGACGCCTTCCAACCCTTTATCCTCCGCTCCGTAAAAGTGTATGCCGATGAGCCCGGCGGCCGCCTGATCCAACTGTTCGACAATGCCGGAAATCAGGTCGCCTTTAAACTGGCAACCGTAAACGCCGGCGAAACGGTCGTCGTACTGAATTTCAACGTGCCGCAAGCCAACGGCCTGCGCCTGACAGTCGGCTCCGGAAAACCGCTGAAAGGCACGAGCTCGCAACCCGGATACCCGTACAACGTACCGGGCGTGCTCCGGATCTTCAGCGGATTCACCTCCGCCGGAATCAGCACCATTCTGTCTTATCTGTACTTCTTCGACTGGAAGGTGGAGGTGCCGCTCGTATGCGGCCGCACGCCCATACCCGTGACCGTAGCAGCCTCGCCGGCCGCCCCCACAGTCTCTTTCTCCGCCGCGCAAGACCCGGTGTATATTTCCAACGGCGGCGTCGCCAGCTTCACCGACCTCACACCTGGTGTGGTTTCCCGCCTCTGGGATTTCGGTAACGGCACGACCAGCACCGAAGCCAATCCGTCCGTCACCTACACCACGCCGGGCGTTTACACGGTTCGTCTGCTCGTCACGACGGCAAATGGCTGCTCAAATGCCACCACGGGAACCATCACGGTGCTCCAAACGGTGTCGGCCAATGATCCAACAGCCGCGCCCGAAAGCGTCCTGCTGTTTCCCAATCCGGCAAAAGACGAAATCAACCTCGGCTTCCTGCAAAACGCGCCGCGCAACGTGGAAGCCCGCGTCACGGATATGCTCGGCCGCGTCACGCGCAACCAAGCGCCGGTGGAATCACCAGGCGAACTGTACCGCGTAGATGTGGCCGGACTGCCGCCAGGTGTGTATATCGTGCAACTGCGCGCTGACGGCCGACTGTACTGGACCGGAAAATTTGTGAAAGAATAACCATCAAGAGCCGCCGGCCGGCGGCTCTTCTTTTGTAAACACTTTTCTAAACTGGCTGGGCAACAAGCTAAACTTGAGGCCCAGCCAGTTTTCTATTGTGACGGCCATCAATGCGTAACCCTCGGTAACGCCGGGAACGGGCGTCACCACCAAAATGAAAAACGGCAAAAATTTCGGCAAGTCTTTCAATTGCGCGCGCGCCTGCTCCAATTCCTCCGGGGTGGGGCGGCGAGAGGACATATTCACCAGCAATTTCCCCTGACCGTGCCGCGCAAACGTCTCCACCATCTGGGTGGTCTCCACACCCTCCATATACAACGCCCAAAGCAACTTGCCAGGCATCTGCATCATCCGTCGAATTCGGCTGCCGCCGCCTTCAACGGCCAACTGCCGCCGCTTGCGGTCAAACCACGGCCGAAGATTGCGCTTGATCATCCCGCGCAGCAAACGGCGTTCTGTATCATTTTTTAGTGTCTGATTCATGCGCATTGCGGATTGGGGAATTCGGATTGGGGATTTGCGTGCAAAAATAACGCATGTTTTGATTTATTCTTGTGGGATATCAGACAGTTGATCGAAAGCGTGGGGACGTGGTGCTCTAAATTTTAAAAAATTTTTCGTCTTTTTGCAGCAGGTTGTCGCGGAATTACTGAATTCACTAGCGCCGTAATTTTTAAAAATAAATTTATTTTACAATATTTAAAAACCTGTTTTTCTATTTACCATATAATTTTTTTATGAAAAAAAGACTACTCCTTCTCCTCCTCGCCGCGTTCCCGACCATGGCGCTTTGGGCACAAGCCGGCAACGATCGCCTCAAAGAAGTAGCGGCCATGGCGATTCAGGAAGAAAAACCGGGCTGGAACTTCGGCGGCGGCATCGGCCTGGACCTCGCCGGCACGGGCATCATCAATCCACGCGTAGGCGGGGGCGCGAACCGCTTTGGGATTGGCGGACTCGGGGCGCTGATCGCCAATAAAAAAGCGGATAAGTATTTCTGGAACAACCAATTCTCGCTCCAGCTCTCCGCCCAAAAACTCGGGCGAAACTCCCTGACCCAACCCGATGGATTTCAGAAAAACCTCGATATCCTCCGCCTCACGTCCACCTTCGGTCGCAAAATCAGCGGCGACAAATGGTATCTGTCCGCCGACCTGCTCGCGCAATCCCAATTGCTCCGAACGTACCAAAGCAACTACTTGTCACCGATAGACGCCACCGATATCGAGGTGTCCAACCTGTTTTCGCCGCTCCTCATCCAATGCTCGCCCGGCCTGACATACAAACCCAACGCACACCTCTCCTTGCAATACTCGCCGGTGGCGCTGCGCATAATCTACGTCGCAAACGATGCGCTGGCAGCCCTGGACATCCACGGCAACGACGTGACGCGCGACAATGCCGGCAATATCGTGGAGGTAAAAAACACCTTCCTCGGCGTGGGTTCCGAACTGGTCGGCCGGTACAACAACAAATACTTCAACGACAAATTGTCGGTCAGCAATTCCCTCCGCCTCTTCTCCAACTATCTCGACGGCCCGCAGAACATTGACGTCCTGTTTACCAATAATTTCAGCATCCAATTGTTCAAAGGGTTATCCCTGGATTTGCTGGGCGAGATTTTCTACGACCAGGATATGAAGATGAATATTGACGCCAATAAAAACAACGTTTATGGCGACGCGGGTGACCGCCAGGCGCCGGCAACCCAACTGACGGGCGCGTTTTTATTGAAATACAACAAAATATTTTGACACTTATCTGCCCGGTTGTTGGAATTGTGTACAATTCCAACAACCGGGCAGATAAATAAGAGCGTGTCTAAAATTATATTCTCTGCTAATATGAAAAGGATTTTTTAGCCAGACAAGGCGCTTTTTGCAGGCGTAATGGAACTAATTACGGCGAAAAAAAGGGACGAAGGTTGGCTGAAAAAGACTTTCATATTAGCGAGAAACATAATTTTAGACATGCTCTAAGTTTCCCAAGCCTCCTTTTTTCCAAAAAACAAGCTCCATGCGCTATTTTCTCAAACTCGCCTACCTCGGAACCCGGTACTGCGGCTGGCAAAAACAGCCCAACGGCGTATCCGTGCAGGAAACGCTGGAAACAGCTTTAGCGCTGATCCTTCGCGAGCCCATCACCCTGACCGGCTGCGGTCGCACGGACGCCGGGGTGCATGCGCATTGTTTTTTTGCCCATTTTGATGCGGAAAATCCCTTGCCGGAACGCTTTTTGCAGGGGGTTAACAGCCTGCTGCCCCCCGACATCGCAGTTTATTCACACTTGGCCATGCCGCCTGAAGCGCATGCCCGCTACGATGCCGTGCAACGCAGTTATATTTATACCATCACTGCGCATAAAGACCCTTTTCGTACCCAAACCGCCTGGTTTTATCCGCATGTCCATCGGCTTAATTTAAAAAAAATGACCGACATGGCAGAAATGTTGCCCCGCTACACCGATTTTTCCGCTTTTTGCAAATCAGACAGCGGCCTGGAGCGGTTTGAGTGCCTCCTCCGCGAAGCGCGGTGGGAGCAGGACGACCACCTGTTTCGTTTTCACATCAGCGCCAACCGCTTCCTGCGCGGCATGGTGCGGCTGATCGTCGGGGCGGCGATCCAAACGGGCCTCGGGCGATTGTCTGTCGGCGATATCCAAAACGCGCTCGAGCAGCACAAGCCGCCGCCGCGGCCGCTCAGCGCACCGCCGGAAGGACTGAGCCTGACCGACGTCCGGTATCCGTATCCCGTCGAACCCGCGCAACTTGACCACGCTCACCCGCCGGCCTGACGAGCGTCATTATCCACCCCGTAATAACAACAGACATTTGTAGGCGTCTGACAAACTGTAAAACTTCCGCTGTCATGAAAAAAATACTCGTTCCCACTGATTTTTCCCAAAACTCCCGGCACGCCTTGGGCGTCGCTGCCTTCATCGCCCTGGAAACCGGCGCGAAAATTGACCTGTTACACACCAATACCGTGATGGCCTACACACCGCCGCTGCCGGAATACGCCATTTTCGATCAGCCGAACCTGACGGAATACTATGAAAAAGCAGCCGACGAACTCTTCGGCATGAAACGGGAAATTCTGGAAACTTCGGAATTTAAAAACCTGCAAATCGAAACCAGAATCGAGGAAGGATTTCTGTACGCCACCCTGAATCGGGTAGTAGCCGAAGACAACATTGACCTCATCGTCATGGGTACGAAAGGCGCAAGCGGCGCCACCGAATTTTTTGTGGGTTCGAACACCGAAAAAGTCATCCGCACGGCGGAATGCCCGGTGCTGGCCGTCCCGGAAGGCTCCGGTAATTTCGATCTCCGCAACGTGGTGTTTGCTACAACGCTTCGCCCCGATCAAACAAAGGCCTTTGAGTACCTCGCAGGCTGGCAAACAACCTTCCCCTTTGCGGTAAAGGTGATTTACCTGAACAATCCGGCGGGATTTGACAACAACGCCCAAATCGAAAAATCGGTAGCAGACTTTGCCGCCAAAACGTGGTTAAAAAATATTACTACCTTTGTAAGCGGAAATACCTTCAACGAGGAGGCCAGCATCCTCCAATTTGCCGCCGAGCAAAAAGCCGATATCGTGGCCATGGCCACCCACCAGCGCAAAGGGCTGTCGCATCTCTTGTTCGGCAGCCTTACCGAAGATACCGTAAACCACTCCGGCATTCCAGTGCTCTGTATTCCGATGAAATAGACTTGTAGCAAAATGACAGGGTAGTTTTCCGCGGCGGCAGTAACCTGAAAAGGTCTGCCGCCGCTATACCCGGAACGACTGGCCGAGACCAATTATCCGGCGTATTTTCAGCAGATAATCGTACTTTTGTACGCCCGTCCACCGTCCATCGTCCACCGTCTCCATGAATTATTCGTCCAAACTGATCGAAAATGCCGTCGAGGCCTTCGCTTCCCTGCCCGGTATCGGCCGCAAAACTGCCCTCCGGCTGGTGCTGCATTTATTAAAACAAGATACGCAGACCACCCTGCAGTTCGCAGCAGCACTAACTACCCTGCGCGAAGGCATCCGCGAATGCCGCAGCTGCCATAATCTGTCCGACCACGAAATCTGCTCGATCTGCGCAGATCCCCGGCGCGACCGCGCACTGGTCTGCGTGGTGGAAACCATTCGCGACCTGCTCGCCATCGAAGACACCGGCCAGTACAAAGGCCAGTACCACGTCCTCGGCGGTATTATTTCCCCTATCGAGGGCGTCGGACCGGGCGATCTGAATATGGAATCGCTCCTGCAACGCATCGAAACGGGCGAAATAAAAGAGGTCATTATGGCAATCAGTCCAACGATTGAGGGCGAAACCACGTCTTATTATCTATCCAAAAAACTCCGCGAATCCAATATCCAAATCAGCGCCATCGCCCGCGGCGTTTCCTTCGGCGGCGAGCTCGAATACGCCGACGAACTGACGCTCGCGCGCTCCATCCTGGCCCGCGTGCCTTATACGCAACAATGACCGGACAATTTACCCGCCAAAACAATCCGAAAAACCGGGCAGACAACACAATATTGACGCAAATGCGCGTTTTATACAAGAATAAAAGCGATAAGTAGGCGCTGCTCGTCGTACCTTTGCAGGCTCAATCAGATTGCGCACAGTTTATGAAGCAAACAACCATTCAAAAAGCGGTCAATATTTCCGGCGTGGGCCTGCATACAGGAAAATCCGTTCAACTGACCTTCAAACCGGCGCCACCCAACCACGGCTTCCGTTTTCAACGCATAGACCTCCCCGACCAACCGGTAATTCCCGCCGATGTGAAAATGGTGGTTTCTACCAACCGCGGCACCACCCTGCGTAGCGGCGACGCCCAGGTGTCCACCGTCGAACACGTACTCTCCGCGCTCACCGGCCTGGGCTTCGATAATGTGCTGCTCGAAATTGACGGTCCAGAAATGCCTATCATGGACGGCACGTCCATGCCGTTTGTGGACGTGCTGAAAACTGCCGGCAAAATTGAACAGGATGCCCAGCGGGACTACTTCATCGTCACCGAACCCATCGCTTATAAAGACGAAGTGACTGGCACCGAATTGCTCGCGCTGCCCTCCGACGCTTTTGAAGCCACGGTGATGATTGACTTCAACTCCAAAGTGCTCGGCCCGCAATTCGCTTCCCTGCACTCGATGGAGGAATATGAAGACGCCATCGCGCCCTGCCGAACCTTCGTCTTTGTGCACGAACTGGAAAAACTGCTGGATATGGGCCTCATCAAAGGCGGCGATCTGGACAACGCCATCGTCATCGCCGACCGGAAAATGGAGTCCGAAGAACTCGATGCACTGGCAAAAAAAATGGGAAAACCCGGTATCCGGGTGGACTCCGAGGGCGTGCTCAATACGGTCAAACTCCGCTTTCAAAACGAACCGGCGCGCCATAAATTACTGGATGTCATTGGTGACCTCGCGCTGGTGGGCAAGCCCATCCGCGGCAAAATCATGGCGACCAAACCCGGCCATACCTCGAACGTCGAATTTGCCAAACTGCTGAAAAAACAACTAACGGAAAAACGCCGACTGGTCGGTATCCCCAAATTCGACCCGGACAAAGAACCGGTGTATGATATCAAGCAAATCATGAACCTGCTGCCCCACCGATTCCCTTTTCTGCTGGTGGATCGCGTCATCGAACTCAGCGATACGCACGTGGTCGGCATAAAACAGGTTACCCTGAACGAATTTTATTTTCAAGGCCACTTTCCGGACAATCCGATCTTTCCGGGCGTATTGCAAATTGAAGCGCTCGCGCAAACCGGCGGCATTCTCGCGCTGCACAATGCGCCCGATCCGGGCAACTGGGATACGTATTTTCTCAAAATTGAAAACACCCGCTTCAAAGCCAAAGTGGCTCCCGGAGATACTTTAATCCTTAAAATGGAACTGCTCGAACCCATTCGTCGCGGAATTGTACACATGCAGGGAACGGCCTACGTGGGCAATAAACTGGTTTCCGAAGGAGAGTTGACCGCACAAATCGTGCGGCGCAATAAGCCCGCGGAAACGGAAAGCAGCGGGTGCTGATCGGGAAAATTTCAATGAAAAGGCGAATCGGAACGTCCGCCAGCCTTTCGCTTATCAATTTAAGTACTGCAATGAGTTTTTCAAACGGCCTGAGGGTCATTGACCCAAATGCGAAAATCGGGCAAAATGTGCATATCGGTCCCTTTACCGTGATCGAAGAGGATGTCGTAATCGGCGATGACTGCTGGATCGGCAACAACGTGACGATCATGAACGGCGCGCGTATCGGCGAAGGTTGTAAGATTTTTCCCGGCGCCGTCGTCAGCGCGGTACCACAAGACCTCAAGTATAAAGGGGAACAAACAACCACGGAAATCGGTAACGGCGTTATCATCCGCGAATGCTGCACCATCAACCGCGGCACAACGGATAGATACCGCACCGTCGTCGGAGATAACTGTCTCCTGATGGCGTACGTGCATGTGGCCCACGACTGTCTGGTAGAGCACCACTGTATCCTCGCAAATAATGTCACGCTGGCAGGCCATATCGAGGTGGCCCCTTACGCCCGGCTCGGCGGCATGGTGGCGGTACACCAATTTGTCCGAATCGGCCGGCAGGTAATGATCGGCGGCGGCTCGCTGGTGCGCAAAGACGTGCCGCCCTACGTCGTGGCCGCCCGCGAACCGCTTTCGTACGCCGGCATCAACCGGGTTGGCCTCCGCCGTGCCGGATTTAAACGGGAAGACATGCACCACATCGAAGATATTTACCGGATTCTGTTCGTGCGCGGCTACAAAACCGGAAGCGCCCTGGCCGCTATTGAGTCGGAAATTGAACCCTCGCCCTACCGCGATGAAATCGTGGGGTTTGTCCGAAAAGCCGAACGCGGCCTGATGAAAGGGTTTCGCTCGCTCAGCGGATCGGGCAAAGTACCCGAACCAGTATTGTAATAAAACACCCGATCTCACCGATTTTTTATCAAATAACTTATGGAAATTCAACTTACCAAAGCCGGCAGACGGTTCCGGTTCGACTGGATTTTCAAAAACTTGGATTTCCAATTCCAAAGCGGCGATCGCTGCGCCGTGCTGGGGCCGAACGGCTCAGGAAAATCTACCCTGCTCAAAACGCTTTCCGGACATCTGTCGCTGACCAAAGGCCAATGCTCCTTTGTCCAACACGGCCGCGCTACCGATCCGGACGTCGCCTACCGCCAAATCAGCTATGCCGCTCCGTACATCGAACTCATCGAAGAGTTTACCCTGGAAGAAGCCATCCGCTTCCACCACCGCCTGAAACCGCTCGCGCCAGGGATGACGCCGGCCTCCTTTTATGAGATGCTGGAACTGCCCAGGGCGCGCCACAAGGAAATCCGCTTCTTCTCCTCCGGCATGAAGCAACGCCTCAAACTGGCGCTCGCAATCTGCTCAGACACCCCCATCCTGCTGCTCGACGAACCCACCACCAACCTGGACGTGCAGGCGGTCGCCTGGTATAAAAAATTGCTGGAATCTTTCTCCGCCAACCGCATCGTAATCCTGGCGTCGAACGACCCCGCCGACCTGGAGGTCTGCAACCGCCGACTGCACATTTTGGACTACCGCTGATTCAAATCTGCTCGCTGATCAATCCAAAGCGCCGTTCCCGCCGCTGGTAATTCACAATCGCCTCAAAAAGCTCCCGCTTTCCGAAATCAGGCCAGAATACCGGCGTAAAGTATAATTCGGCGTAGGCAATCTGCCAAAGCAGAAAATTGGAAATGCGGGTCTCCCCGCTGGTGCGAATCAGCAACTCCGGATCCGGGATGCCGCGGGTGCTGAGCGCCTGCTCAAACACCGCCTCGTTAATCTCCTCCGGGCGTATCTGACCCTCGGCTGCCGCGGCAGCAAGTTGGCGCGCCGCCCGCAAAATTTCCCATTTCGCAGAGTAATTCAGGGCCAATACCAGATTCAACCGATCATTGTGCTTCGTTTCCTCCATGCCCTCGAGCAAGGCCTGGTAACTGGAACGCGGCAAGGCCTCAATATCCCCGATCGCCAACAGACGAACCTGGTTTTTATTCAAACTTTTGATTTCTGAACGAATGGTATCCACCAACAGGCTCATCAGGGCCGTCACCTCCGCCGGCGGACGGTTCCAGTTCTCGGTGCTGAACGCATACAGGGTCAGGTACCGCACGCCAATTTCCGCGCAGCCCTCGGTAACTTCGCGGACGCTCTTGACCCCACTCCGGTGCCCCAAAACGCGGGGCATGCCTTTCTGCTTGGCCCAGCGGCCGTTGCCGTCCATGATGATGGCAATGTGGCTGGGCACTTTCTCGGGAATAATCAGCGATTTTAGATCCGTCATGGGTTGGGCGCAGGCCGGAACTGCCGTTTAATAGTGACGTAATAACTGACAAAGTTACGGTACGCAGTTCAAAGCCAGGTTTTTTTTCCTTTGACGCACATAAAGTGCGCGTTAAAGCCTCTAAAAGCCGCTTTTTCGCGGGAAAGCACAGCAAAAAAGCAGTTATTTTTTTAATTTTCAAATTTTTTCCCTTGCTTTGGGGGCATTTTTATAAACCCGCCGGTCGCCCCCTGTTTTAAAAAAAAACAGAGCCTGTGCAAACAGACAGCGCGCCGACTAAGCAGTCCATTTTTTATGCACGCCGATTTCCGCCGACAATTCAACGCCGCATTTACCCAGGAAAAATACCAGGACTTCCTGGAGGTGGTCAACAGCGCCTTTGGCGAGGCCGTCACGTTCCGAATCGCCGAATCGCCGGTTTTCGTGCCCCAGGCGCTCAAAGAACAATTGCTCCGCGCCGTCGAAGACATTGTGCCGGTCATTATGGCGCCAGATTTTATCCGGCGCAGCGAAGCCGCTATTCCGGCGCACCTGCGCGTGCCCAACGAAACCGATCACACGGAATTTCTCCAACTGGACTTCGGCATCTGCCAAGATGAACGCGGCGAACTCAAGCCCCAACTCATCGAAATGCAGGGCTTCCCCTCGCTCTATTTTTTCCAAATGATGCTCGCACAATCGTACCGAACCTGCTACGATATTCCGCCCGCATGGGATTATCTCTTCAACGGACTGACGCCGGAATCGTACGTGGAACTCCTCCGCGACACAATCGTCGGCGACAGCAAGCCGGAACGGGTCGTCCTCCTCGAAGTCGAACCTGACAAACAAAACACCCGCATTGACTTCCGCGGCGCCCAAAAGTACCTCGGACTCTCCGTCCGCTGCCTGAGTGAAATAAAAAAAGACGGCCGGGATTTGTACTATCTGGATGAAAATGGCCGCCGAATCCCCATCGAACGGATCTACAACCGCATCATTTTTGACGAGCTGGAAAAACGCGACGACCTGCCCCGCGAATGGAATATGCTGGATCCGGTAAACGCCGAATGGGTCGGCCATCCCAACTGGTTCTTCCGCCTCAGCAAACACACACTGCCTTTCCTCCGCTCGGAATTTATCCCGCAAACGCTGTTCCTGAACGAACTGAACGCAATCCCGGACGATCTCGAAAACTGGGTGCTCAAACCGCTCTTCTCGTTCTCCGGGCAAGGCGTAAAAATCAACGTAACTCGACAAGACTTGGACGCCGTCACCGATCCCGAACAGTATATCCTTCAACGAAAAGTAGCGTATGCAGCCGCCATCCAAACAACCAATCCGGCCGAGCCCGCTAAATGCGAAATCCGCATGATGATGGTCTGGAAAAAAGGCTGGGAAAAACCTAAACTGGTGTGCAACCTGGTGCGCATGAGCAAGGGCGAAATGGTAGGCGTCCGCTACAATATGGGCAAAGATTGGGTGGGCGCCAGTGTGGCGTTTTTTGAACCTTGACCCGGGACACGATGCAACTTTTTTATACCTATAAAATACAGCAAGGGCTCGCTTTCCTGGATGAAGAGGAGAGCCGACACCTGCAAACGGTACTGCGCCGCAAGGAAGGCGATCGCCTGCATCTGACCGATGGAAATGGTACTTTTTTCACCGGAACCATCGAATCTGCCGGCAAAAAAGAGGTGATCGTCCGGATCGAAAGCGCACAGTCGGCGCCGCCGCGGAGCCCGGCCCGACTGCATGTCGCGATTGCGCCGACGAAACAGATCGAGCGCTTCGAATGGTTTTTGGAAAAAGCCGCCGAGATCGGCGTGGACGCCATCACGCCCCTGCGCTGCGAACGCTCGGAACGCCGGCAAATCCGTGCCGACCGACTGGAAAAAATCCTGCAATCGGCCATGAAACAATCGCTGCAGGCCTGGATGCCCCGCCTGCAGCCGCTCACGCCCTTCGAATCGGTGGTGCAAAACGCCGCCGAACCGGTACGCTGCATCGCCTGGTGCGGCGAAACCGCCGTTCCACACCTTGCAGACGTGCTGCAACCCGGAAAGGACGTGCTGGTGCTGATCGGCCCGGAAGGCGATTTTAGCCCGGAGGAGGTCGCTCAGGCACTCGCCGCCGGTTTTCAGGCGGTAAATCTGGGGCCCTCCAGGCTGCGCACGGAAACGGCCGGCGTGTACGCCGTGACTGCCGTGAATTTGAGCGCGCGGGGGAAAAAATAAGCAGCGCCAACTTTATATACCATAACGCTGAAAAAATGCGTTAACACAGTGGGATTTCTCGGCTGAAAACAAACAAATATTTTTGTAGTGACCCCGCCGCCGATGCCCACGCAACATTTTCCTGTAAACAACAAGCCTTATGCGCCAACTGATCCTGCTTCTGTCTTTTTTGTGTATCGCACCCCTTGCACGGGCGCAATCCCTCTTCGATTCCACCTACGCCTTACAGCAAGCCGCCGTCTATTTCGATTTTGGAAAAGCCGACCTAACCCCGGCTGCGGGCCTTGTACTCGATTCCCTGGCAATCAGCCTGCGCGCCAACCCGGCCGCGTTGTTCATCCGTATCACCGCGCATACCGACTCCATCGGCAGCGCCCCGGCCAATAAATTATTGTCGAGCCGGCGCGCGGAGGCCGTCCGCGCCGGCTTAGCCGCCCGCGGACTGGCAGCGGCAGAAATCGAACTGGCAGGCGAAGGCGAGGGCCGGCCGGCCGCCGCCAACGACACCGAAGCAGGCCGACAACAAAATCGGCGCGCCACGCTGGAAATCATGCAAGCCGTGCCCATGAGTACCCTGCGCGGACAAATTCGGGATCCGGAAACCGGCAAAGGCATCCCGCAGGCACTCGTCACCTTCCGATCCAAAACACGCCAGGATTCCACGCGCACCGATTCCAGCGGCTTCTACAGCGCGCGCCTGCCCAAAGACAGTATTGTAAAAATGGAAGCACAGGCGCTCGGCTACATTTTTCAGGAAAAAGCGATGAAAGTGTTCGGCAGTACGGAATTGTATAAAAAATATAAAATCAATCCCGACATAGAACTCAAACAGGCCAAAGCGGGTGAAAAAGCCGTGTTGCGCGACTTGTTTTTTGTAGGCAACGAAGCCGTCCTGTTGAAAGTCAGCGAACCGGAACTGCCCAAGGTGCTGCGCTTCCTGCAAATCAATCCCAACCTTCCGGTAGAAATCGCAGGCCACATCAACCACCCCGGCGTCAAACCCGAAAATTTGGCAAAATGGGAGTGGGAATTGTCCGTCAACCGCGCCAAACTCGTGTACGACTACGTGCTGGCAAACGGTATCCCGGAAGCGCGCCTGCGCTACAAAGGATACGGCAACACGGAAATGCTCTTCCCCGATCCGGGCAGTACGGAAGAGCAGCAGCAGCAGAATCGGCGGGTGGAAGTGCGGGTGTTGTCGCAGAAATAATTTAGGATTTCGGATTTCGGATTGGGGATTTCGGATTGAGGATTGGGGGAAATGGATTAGTTTTGTGCTTCTAAGCAATTCCTATTATGCAAATCAAATTCTGCGGCGCTAACCGGGAAGTTACTGGCTCCTCCCACCTCATCACCCTGAAAGACGGATCGAAGATTCTGCTCGACTGCGGCCTGTACCAAGGCTCAGACGATAAAATGGAAACTTTTAACGAAAAATGGCAGTTCGAACCGCATGAAATCGGATGCCTGATCCTGAGCCACGCCCATATTGACCATACCGGGCGGACACCTAAATTGGTGAAAGACGGTTTTAAAGGCAAAATTTACGCCACGCACGCCACGCGCGACCTGTGCTCGCTGATGCTGCTCGACAGCGCCAAAATCCAGGAAGGCGACGTAGAATACCACAACCGGAAGCTGCGCAGGATGGGCGAAAAGGAAATCCAACCCTTATATACGGTGGACGATGCCTACGCCGCCATGAACCAGTTCGTAAGCTATAGCTACGAACAATGGTTTCCAATCCATCCCGATGTGCGGGTGATGTTCCGCGACGCCGGCCATATCCTGGGCAGCGCCTCCGTGACGCTGGAAATTAAGGAGGAAGGCCGTACGATCCGTCTGGGCTTTACGGGCGATATCGGTCGGCCAGACCGGCCGATCCTCCAAGATCCAAAGCCAATGCCGGAATGTGATTACCTGATCTGCGAAAGCACCTACGGCGATCGCCTCCACGAAGCAGCGCCCGGCGAACGCGAACATCTGCTCAAGGTGGTACACCGCGCCTGTGTGGAAAAAAAAGGCAAACTTATTATCCCGGCATTTTCCGTCGGCCGCACGCAGGAAATCGTGTACATGCTGGATCAACTCCACCACGAAGGCAAATTGCCCAAAATTCCCGTGTTTGTGGACAGCCCCCTCGCCGTGAATGCCACCGACGTGTTCGCCAGCCATCCGGAATGCTTCGACCGCGAATTACACCGCTACATGCTGGAAAATGAAGACCCCTTCGGATTTAAAGGCCTGTCGTACATCCGATCCGTAGAAGGCAGCAAACAACTCAATATCATGGAGCGCCCGGCGATTATTATCTCCGCCTCCGGCATGATGACCGCTGGCCGGGTGAAACACCACCTGCTCAACAACATTGACAATCCGCGCAGCACCTTCCTGCTCGTGGGCTACGCCCCGCCGGATACGCCCGCCGGTATGCTGCGCGAGGGCGCGCGTTCGATGCGCGTGATGGGACAAAATAAACAAGTGTTGGCCGATATCGAAATCATGGACTCCTTTTCCGCGCACGGCGATCAGGTCGAAATGTTGCAATTTCTCGAAAACCAAAAAAAATCAGCCAAAACAGTCTGGCTGGTGCACGGCACCCTGGATCGGCAGGAAAAATGGCGGGATTATTTGCTGGAAAATGGATTTTCCAATGTGGAAATTCCCAACTTGGGCGATACGGTGCAGATATAGTACCTGTCCAAGATAATATGTCGCCCTCAAAATGAGGTTTTCGCCTGCGCAAACGCAAGCGGCAGATTGAAGGCGTATTTTCGCACAACACGGCGCACGCCTACCGCGGCACCTCCACTTTTTTTATCAATTCCTCCAGCACCTCCCGCGTCGTATAGCCCTCCATCTCGCGCTCCGGCGTGAGGATGATCCGGTGATTGAGCGCCGGAAAACACACGGCCCGGATGTCATCGGGCGTCACAAAATTTCGGCCGGCAATAGCGGCGGACGCTTTGGCGGTTTTCAGGAGGGCAAGGGAGGCGCGCGGACTCGCGCCGAGGAACAAATCGCCGTTGTTGCGGGTGCTGTGAATGATCGCGGCAATGTAGTCCAGCAACTCTTCCCGGATATACACCTGCTCGATGCGCTTCTGGCAATCGGCAATCTGGGCCGGCGTAAGCACCGGCGCCACGGTGTCGCGCAGCATACCGTTGAAATCACTCCGAAAACGGCGCAGGATTTGTTGCTCCTCCTGCAGGCTGGGGTAATCCAGAATAATTTTGAACAGGAAACGATCGAGTTGGGCCTCCGGCAACTTATACGTGCCTTCCTGCTCGATCGGGTTCTGGGTAGCCACTACAAAAAATGGCTGCGCCATGGGGTAGGTAACGCCATCCACCGTCACCTGATACTCTTCCATCACCTCAAAAAGGGCCGATTGCGTTTTCGCCGGCGCCCGGTTGATCTCGTCAATTAACACAAGATTAGAAAAAATAGGCCCCGCCTTGAAATTAAACTCCGAGGTTTTCATATTGAACACCGCGGCGCCCAGCACGTCGGCCGGCATCAAATCGGGCGTAAATTGAATCCGGCTGAATCCCGCCGCAATGGTGCGCGCCAACAATTTGGCACTGAGGGTCTTGGCAATACCCGGCACACCCTCTAGCAGGATGTGCCCGCCGCTGAACAGCGCAACCAGCATCTGATTGAGCAGGACCTCCTGCCCGACAATCACCCGACTGATCTGTTCCTTGACCAACTCGGCGCGCTGCTGCACGGGCGCTACGTCCACGCCCTCGGATTCAAATGATGGAGAAAAATTGTGTTCCATGAATTTCAGATTGCGGATTTATGATGGCGGATTTTGCGAATTCTGCGGCCCCCCACGCCCGGACTGCGTATTCCGCGAATTCTGCGGGAACCCCGCCCAGACTGCGTATTCCGCGAATTCTGCGGGAACCCCCGCCCAGACTGCGTATTCCGCGAATTCTGCGGGAACCCCGCCCGGACTGCGTATTCCGCGAATTCTGCGGGAACCCCGACAAAGTTAATGTTTTCAACGTGATATAACAAAAGATGCGCTGTAGAACCCAACGGCGGATTGCATTGCGCAATGGTACGCGCCGGAGGGGAGGGTGCGAATATCCAGGCGGATCGGATTCTGGCCATCGTGGCGGACTTCGCGCGCGAAGACGATGCGACCGTTCATATCCGCGATTTGGAGCTGCCACAGGTCGGCATCCTGGCGGGGCAATTCCACTAAAATGTAATCAACGGCAGGATTCGGGCGCAACAATACGGATGCCTCGGCGCCGGCAGGTACTTCCCGATTGCCGGCCCAGGGGACGGGCGGGCAACCAAGTGCGCTCAGGTGCGTGGCGCTGCGGCTCCCATCATTCAGGCGGGCGGCGGCATAAATATAAGCCGGTTCGGCCTGCGGCGGCAATATGTACTCAAAAATGTCCGCTCCGCCGTTGGAAAGGACGCCGTCGGTTATTCTGAACCGGATTGCATTAACGTTGGGATTTCTGACCTGATAGACATTGCCGGAGGGCGCCGTGTAGGCCGCGTTGTTGGCGGGCCATTGGGCAACCAGTCCGTTGGGCAGTTGAAAGGAAACGTGATCCAGCGACACCGCGCATTCGTTGACGATGCGCATTCGATAGCGTTTGGCCCCGTTAGCTTCCAGGTAAATACCAAGGAGTTCATATCGGACACAGCCGCCTGGCGCTTTCACGTCGCAGGGCGCCGTCGCCGGCAGGATGGTCACCGTAAAACAACAGGTATCGCAGATGCCGCAACCGTTGCAGGCGCGATAGCACACTTCGGTTGTGCCCAAGTTAAAATTACTGCCCGAAGCCGGACCCGTAATCCGCGTGAGCGTACTGCCCGGTTCTACACAGTTTGTAGAAAAAACGGGCGTATCATATTGTACAGGCACAGACCACTGCCCGTCTGCAGCCGTTTCCAGCCAGTTCGACGGACATTGCAGGCTCAAATCGGTGAGTATCCATTCG
>JBEIDF010000038.1:0-23912 GCA_040383605.1 Lewinellaceae bacterium | reverse complement strand
TCGGCCTCCGTTTCTGCGGTATCGGTTAGTTGCCAGCCTTTGATGAGGCGGAGGGCGTTCCAGAGTTTATTGCAAAAATTACGGCCATTTTCGCAAAGTTTTTCATCAAATAAAATATCGCCGCCGGCGGAAGCGCTCGACATCAGGCCATAGCGTACGCCATCGGCGCCGAAATCTTCGAGCAGTTTCAGCGCATCGGGAGAATTTCCGAGCGATTTAGACATTTTCCGGCGCAGTTTATCGCGCACCATGCCGGTAAAATAAACAGATTCAAAGGGGCGCTGACCTTTAAACTCATAGCCTGCCATGATCATCCGGGCCACCCAGAAGAAAATGATATCCCAGCCGGTCACCAGCACGTTGGTTGGATAGTAGTATTGTATTTCACCATTGGGTTTGTCGAACCCGTCGAATACGCTAATCGGCCAAAGCCAGGAGGAGGCCCAGGTGTCGAGCACGTCCTCATCTTGGCGCAGATCGGCGAGGCGCAGGTCGGCAATACCGGTTTCCTGTTGGGCAGCGGCCAGGGCTTCTTCGGCTGTTTCGGCTACGAAGACCAGTTCTTGCCCGTTGTGCGTGTAGTACCAGGCGGGGATGCGCTGGCCCCACCACAGTTGGCGGGAGATGCACCAATCGCGCAGGTTTTCCATCCAGGTTCGGTACAGATTTTGGAAACTCGGCGGATAGAATTTTATTTCCTCCTCCAGCACCGCCTTTAGGGCGGGTTCGCCCAGCGATTGCATTTTTACAAACCACTGCAGGGAAAGTTTAGGCTCCACCACCGTACTGGTGCGTTCCGAGCGGCCGATATTGGTGCGATAGTCCTCTATTTTCACCAGATTGCCGCTTGCTTCGAGTGCCGGCTGCATCATTTTCCGGGCTTCGAAGCGATCTTTGCCCACAATCGGTTGGTAGGTGCAGGCGGTGCTCATGCGGCCGTCGTCGGTGATGGTGTCAATAATTTCCAGTCCGTGGCGTTGGCCGACCTCATAGTCGTTTTGGTCATGCGCCGGGGTAATTTTGAGTGCGCCCGTACCGAACTCGATATCCACGTACTCATCGGCGATCACGGGGATAGGCCGGTTGATGAGCGGGATCAGGACGGTTTGGCCCACGAGTGCCTGATAGCGCGCGTCTTTCGGATTCACGGCGATCGCCACATCGGCAAAGATCGTTTCCGGGCGTTGGGTAGCGATGACCACGCCGTCGGCGCCGTCCGGTTTTTTATAATGGATATGAAAAAGTTGTGATTGCTCTTCGCCGTACATTACCTCTTCGTTCGACAGCACCGTTTTGGCTTCCGGATCCCAATTGACCATTCGGAGGCCGCGGTACAGCTTACCCTTGCCGTACAAGTCCACGAACATCCGGATCACATCCCGGTAATAGCCCGGATCCATGGTAAACGCCGTGCGTTCCCAGTCGCAGGAAGCGCCCAGTTTGCGCAGTTGTTCCAGGATAATACCGCCATATTTATCTTTCCACTGATAGGCATAGCCCATGAACTCCTCCCGCGAGAGATCGGCTTTGCGGAGTTTTTTTTCTTCACGGAGCCAGCGCACGACCTTGGCCTCGGTGGCGATGGAGGCGTGGTCGGTACCCGGCACCCAGCAGGCATTTTTGCCGTCGAGCCGTGCTTTGCGGATGAGGATATCCTGGATCGTATTGTTGAGCATGTGGCCCATGTGGAGCACGCCGGTGACGTTGGGCGGCGGAATTACAATCGTGAACGGCTCGCGATCATCGGGCACGGATCGGAAATATCCTCGGGATTCCCAGTGGGCATACCAGCGGGCTTCGGTGTCGGCGGGGGAATAGCGGGTAGAAAGTTCCATAAAATACGTTTGTGCGTTTGGCGCTGCAAAGGTACGGAGAGTTCGGGAAGAGTTGGTAATTCGGTTTTGAGCGGCGGTTTGTTTCACGCGGCAAATTGCAAAAGTTGATTTTTGCGCCTGTTCACTAAAACATGAATTACTTTTGATTCGTTTGGTAACTATGTGGCCGGTTGTTGCGGGGACAAAAAGTCATTTCTTATCCAACGACGCGCGCATTGCAAGCCGCAGCGTGCCCGGAACCAAAAACGCAAAATTATCAAGTAATGCGAGGCCGGGGAATAGGTAATCGCCAAACAAATATCAAAATGATTTTTTTATGCGTCTAACGTGGATTCTGCCGCTCGTTTTGTTTCAAAGTTGTCAGGTTTTGAAAGAAAGTACGTCTCATGAACAAACGAACGGCTATTACCGGGTAAAAACAGGCGATACGAAGCCTGAACGTGTTTTTCTGGAATTCACGGGCGACACCATTGCGATCTACCGACTGTCCGACGACCCGGAGCAGAAAAATATTCCAAACGCCGCCCCTGCGCAAATCTTAAC
The DNA here is from genome assembly GCA_040383605.1 of Lewinellaceae bacterium. Classification (GTDB taxonomy): domain Bacteria; phylum Bacteroidota; class Bacteroidia; order Chitinophagales; family Saprospiraceae; genus M3007. The sequence goes on along the minus strand of JBEIDF010000038.1, from coordinate 21,534 downwards.
GCCTGGCCGCGGGGATCAGATCCGCATTACCAAAACTTCCCTGGATATTGACCTCACCACGATCCTTTTCAAGTGCCGCCCCCGCGCCGGCGAGTTACCTGTTCAACTGAATACCAATTTTAATTTTGCTGTTTATGGTGGGTACAGAAAAGACTATACGGTATTGAAAACCAGTTTGGATCCGCTCCAACGCACACAAGCGGAACGGCGTCGCTGGGGCTGGGATATTGGACTATTCGCCGGAATGGGCGCCACGCCAATTAATCCCTGGGTAACAGACCAACGCGTGGCGGCAGAGTATGATGGACTGGCATTCCAAACCGGCGTAGCAGCCTATACGGGGGTCAATAACCTGGCTGCCGGACTTTGTTTGGGCTTCGATTATTTGTCTGATCCAAACCGAAAATACTGGATTTATCATAAAAAACCGTGGATCGGCGTGTCTATCGGGCTTGCGCTGAACTGATCTGCCAGTTGTTTCAAAAGTCCTTTTTTTGCTCCCCGCGATTGCCTAAGAGCGCATGTCTAAATAGTTACAATAATCATTTCTATGAATACAAATATTTTCCCGCCGCATGTACGCGCTACCGAGCGGCGCGCACCGGCGTCTTTCCCCGGATTGTTTTTTCTAATCTTGTTGTTTTTCGCGCCCGTCTTTTCCCTTTCGGCACAGACAGGCTGGGATTACATCCGTGAAAATGACTTTGCAGGCGCTAAAATCGCCTTTCAGCAATCTTTACAGCAAAACGGCCCGGAAGAATCCACACTGATTGGGCTGCTGTTCATCGCCGAAACCCTGCGCGATGAGGCAGCGTATCGGCAGTACGCCGGGCAGCTGTTGTCCAGTGGGTGGCCACCGCATTACGTCTGGCTGTTTGATCATTTGCACGCCGGAAAACCGGAAGAGGCGCTGCGACAGCCGCTTCATTTTTCTTTAAAAATTCCGTTTATCGAAGTCCTCGCTGATTCGCTGTTCCGAATCCGGCGCTTCGAGGAAAGTGAATCCTGGAAAAACCGGATCGCGCCAACATGGAACTGGGATATTGTCGGCCCATTCACCAATGTGGGCGGCAGCGGTTTTGTAGAAATCACGCCAGTAGAGAACAGCTCGTTCAGCCGAACGGATACGTTTAAAAATGAAAACGGCCAAACGCTTTACTGGATACGACAACCGCAAGTCAGGCCGGGTGCGGGCGTATCTTTCGACGCCCTGCCCGCCGGACAGGAGGCGAACGTGTACTACGCCAATTCGTTTTTCAATGTGCCGGAAACCCTGGAGGCGGAACTGATGATCTCCCGGAAACAACCTATTAAAATATGGCTCGATGACCGCCTGATTCTGTCGCTGGATCGGCCCGACGCCGGACTCCGGGAAACCGAACGCTTGCGCTGCACACTTGCGCAAGGCCCGCATCGGCTGCTCGTTAAAATTGCGGATTTTCCGGAAGAAATCGCCCCGGACAGGCTGGCCTTCCTCGACAGCCGGACGCGTAGTGGGGAGCAATCCTGGGATGATACCGGCGAAGCAACTGGTATTTCTGAAATCGAGGCCGCGTTTTTCCTGCGCTTCGCCGATCCGGCTACCGGGGAAACGCTCGATCAGATTCGTCCGGCGCCCGAATCCCCCTACCCTGCCGGCGCTGGCGCCAACCCGGTTTTTGAGCGCCAGCCGTTTTTGCAATATTTCCTCGATCGGGCGGCGACGCAGCCTGAAAAATGGGAAAACCTTTATTTGCTGTCCAAATCGTTTGCCAAATATGCCGAATTGGAAGCAGGTGAAGCCTATTTTGCTGCCTGGCGGCGGGAATATCCGCAGGCGGCTTTTGGAAAGTTTATCCTGGCCAAATTCTACGATGCGAACGACAAGGGCGACCGGGCCGAGGCCTTGCTCAGCGAAATGGATACCATCCGAACGCCCACTTTCGCCGAATACCTCTTCCGGCTCGAAAAAATTGACCCCGACAACAACGAGCCGGAGTATGTGGCGGCCATGGAAAAAATCCTGACGCTCTCGCCGACCAACCTCGGGATGCTGACCCGATACCTCCAGTTTTTACAGGAAAGCGGTCGAAAGGAAGCCTTGCAGGCGTACGTACGGCGTTTTTTTGAAAAATATCGCTCGCCTTATTGGGAAAAAACCCTGGGCGTCTACCTGGAAGCCGATTCGTACAAACCGGAAAGCGATGAAACTCCAACGGAGCGCGAACTGACGCGCGATTTCAAGCAAGCCCTGAAGGACGCGCGAAAACGCTTCCTGGTGTCCGATTACGAGACGATGCTGGCCTACTACCGCCTGAAAGAACGCGAAACGGAGGTGCTGAAAACGTACGACGAATTGATTCGGACGCTGCCGGACGGCGATTTTGCATTTCGCAAAGCGCGCTACTTGTTCGAACGCGGCCGCAATCGGGAAGCGATCGAACAATTGCGCGCGCTGACTGCGCGCTTTCCTTTCAATTCGTCGTATTGTGAAACCATCGGCGATATTTATATTGAAGAAAAAAACGAACGCGAGGCCCTGGCCTGGTACCGCCGCGCAGTGGCCCTCGACGGCGGCTATTTGTCTTACCAAGTGGCGGAAAAAATAGAAAAAATCGAACCAAAGCCTTCAGATACGCGCTATTTCTCCACCATTGACCTGCTCACGCTGGCGCGCGACACCACCGGCGCCGGGGCTTACGCAGCGGAAGAATCCTATGTGCAACTCTTTTCGCAGCAGATCTGGTATGATCCGCGGCAACAAGCGGTGGAGTCCGTCCGCAAACTGATTGTCCGCATCAACAGCGAAACCGGCGCACGGTACTGGACAGAAGCCGACCTGCAGCTCATGGGCGAAATCACCAGCGCGCGGGTGCTGAAGCGGGACGGTACGGTCAGCTCTCCGAATGTAGGCTGGGGCATGGCGGTTTTTAAAAATTTGCAGGCGGGGGATGTGATTCTCGTGGAGGGCGGCGGTCGCCAGGATATGCCGAGCCATATTCCGGGCGAGCTGATGTACATCGCCCCGGTCTCCTGGCCTGTGCCTGTTGCCCAAGCGAGCATGGAACTGGTGTTGCCGGACACGCAGCCCGCATATTTCGCCGCCAACCGCCTCGCCGCTGAGCCGACGGTGCAACTCGATACACCGGGCATCAAAATCCTGCGCTGGGACTGGCGGAACCTGGCCAAATTGGAGGATGAAGATGCCGCCCCGGACAATTACGACGCTATGGCCTGGCTCATGATCGGCAGCGCCGCAGATTGGAGCAAGGTGGCACAATGGTATGAACGGCTGACCTACGGGCGCACCGACCTGAACTACGAACTCCGCGAAAAGGCCCGGGCGTTGATCCAGCCGGGCATGCAAGCGGAGGAAATCGTGGCAGTCCTGCATCAATTTATCACGCGGGAGATCAATTACTCCTATGTGCCCTTTATGAACAGCAACTATGTGCCCAAAAAAGCGGGCGCAACGCTGGCCGGCAAAATTGGCGATTGTAAGGACGTGGCCACCCTGATGATCGCGCTCCTGCGCGAATACGGTATCCCGGCGTGGCATGCGCTCGTGAGTACGCACCAGTTTAGCCGCGTCGAACCCCGACCGGCGTTGTACATCTTCAATCATGCAATCGTCGCCTACGAACTGCCGGATGGCGTACTGCGCTATGCCGATCTTACCACAGATTACTTCCCCACGGGTATCCTGCCCACCAACGACTGCGACGCTTGGGCACTGGTGATCCGGCCGGGGGAGAAAAACTTGCGCCGACTGCCGAATCAGCAGCTGGATACCGCCCTGACACGTATAGATATCAAAGGACGCGGCCGGATTGTGGATGGCGATCTGCTCCTCGACGTGCAGGCAAGCCTGCGGGGTGTGGTAGCAGGCGGTTGGCGGGAGGTGCTGCTCGGCGCCAGTCCGGAAGACCGCCACAAAGAACTCAGCGATTATTTCGCCGGCGGCGCCTTGAGCCACACGGAACTGGAAGATATTCAATTTACGGCCATGGACGACGTAGAGGCGCCCCTGCTGTTGTCTATGCGCCTAAAAGCGTACCAAATTTTCGACCAGGTGCTCCAATTCCAGATTATGCCCCTACCCTTGCCCATGAGCCTGCGGCCCGAGAAAACGCTCTTTGCCGCCCGGCGCTACAATGATCTGGATATAGATGCGCTCCTCGAGCTGGCCCCCATATTTGAGACCATTGATCTCGAATTGCCCGCCGGCCGCCAACTCGCCGAAATGCCTCCCGACCGCAGCGTTGAAAGTCCGTTTGGCCGGTACGAACTGCGCTTTACGGCCCTGCCCGACGGACTACGGGTGGAGCGCCGACTGGTTTTTCACCGGCGTTTTATCAAATACGCGGAATTTGAGGCGTTTAAGCAATTTTACCGAACCATTTTGAACGGAGACGGCGGCATGGTGGTTTTAAAATAAAGTACTTGGTTACAAAACAAAAACGTTTTTACAAAAAAATAAGTAACCGGTTAGCAGGTCGCGTCTGAGCCAAAAAGGGATCCATTTTTCGCCAGACGAAGCGATTTTTTGCAGGCCATAGCAGCGCTATGGTCAAAAAAAATTGCGAAATATGGCGGAAAATGGGACTTTTGGGGCCAGACAGCGATCCTGCTAACCAGTTACAAAAATAATATGAATATTCAAACAAATGGCTTAACCGCCAAACGCCGCCCGCATTTCCGCGCCGCGCTCCTCTGCGCCGGTTTTTTCCTTGCTGCAGCTTGGGGCTGCGCCGGCAAGCAAAACGCCGGAGAAAAAGCAAGCACGCCCGCCGTTGGCCAGGCCCTGACGCCATCCAACGATACGCTTCCGCCCACGGCCGATACCCGCGCGACCCCGTCCGTGAAACCGACGACCGATTCTGCTGCCGCGTCGGCCACCCCGCCGCCCGGCCAGACCGTCCTCGTCGAGGTGGTCGTGAACGACCCCTGCCGTACCGCGCCGCTGTTCATCAACGATCAGCCGGCACTCGTATTGGCACAGATCAAAAATGTGAAAAGAATTCAACTTATCTCCGGCAATACCTACCGATTCCGCATCGGCAAATTGGAAAAGACGGTGAAAATTGGACAGCCGGGGGAAAACGGTAAGGTGCAGGTGTTATTAGAATGTAATTGATTGGGGAACTGGGATTGCGGATTTCGGATTAATCCGCAATCCGCAATCCCAATTCCCCAATCGAATCAGTCTAACGTCAGTTCAAACTCCACCCGGCGGTTTCGTTCGCGGCCTGCCGGTGTGGTATTATCGGCGATGGGTCGCGTTTCACCGAATCCGGCGAAGCGGAGGCGATCGGCGCGGACGCCGCGGAAGATCAGGTAATCATAGCAGGCCTTCGCGCGATCCGTCGAGAGCTTGAGGTTGCGTTCGTCATCGCCGATATCGTCGGTGTGGCCTCCGATGGCCAGTTTGTAATCGGGGTATTGGCGCATGATTTCGACGATTCCATCGAGGATATCATAAGAGGAGCGCACGAGCGTTGCTTTGGCTGTTTCGAACTGCACGGCGTCCATGGCAAGCGACAGTTGCATTTTTGTTTCCTGGCGCACTTCCGGGCAACCGCGATTGACCACCGGGCCGGGGGTTGTTGGGCAGCGGTCGAGGTCGTCGGGCACGCCGTCAGCGTCCAGGTCGCCGGCTGCGGAGGGCTTGGGGGTAGGCGGGGGCGGACAACCGCCGGAGGAAGCCGGGCCGGCCTGGGTCGGGCATTTATCGTCTTTATCGGCGACGCCGTCGTTGTCTGTGTCGGGGCAGCCGCTGATACTGCCTGCCTGTGTGGGGCAGGGATCGTCTTTATCCGCGACGCCGTCGTTGTCTGTATCCGGGCAGCCGTTGAGTTTACCGGCCTGCGTGGGGCAGAGATCGTCTTTGTCGGCAACGCCGTCGTTGTCCGTATCCGGGCAGCCGCTCAGGGTACCGGCTTGTCCGGGGCATTGATCATCCTTATCGGCGACGCCGTCGTTATCGGAGTCCGGGCAGCCTTTCAATTTGCCGTATTGCTTCGGGCAGGGGTCATCTTTGTCAGCCACCCCGTCGTAGTCGCTGTCCGGGCAACCGCTTGCACTGCCGGGCTGGGTTGGGCAGGGATCTTTATCATCTGCGATACCGTCGCTGTCGGTATCCGGGCAGCCGTTGAGCGTACCGGCTTGCGTGGGGCACTGGTCGTCTTTATCGGCGATCCCGTCACCGTCCGTATCGGCGGGTTTTTCCGGCGCCGGGCAGCCGTTATTCGAGGTCGGGCCAGCCTGGGTGGGGCATTTATCGTCCCGGTCGGCGATGCCATCGCCGTCCGTATCCGGACAGCCTTTCAGCGGGCCGGCTTGCGTGGGACAGAGGTCGTCTTTATCGGGGACGCCGTCGCCGTCCGTATCTGCGGGTTTGGCGGGCACGGGGCAGCCGGCGTTAGAGGCAGGGCCGGTTTCTGTGGGGCATTTGTCGTCTTTATCGGCGATGCCGTCGCCGTCCGTATCCGGACAGCCATTCAGAACACCCGGTTGGGTTGGACACTGGTCGTCTTTATCTGCGATACCGTCGCCGTCCGTATCGGCGGGCGCGGCGGCTTTCGGGCAGCCCTGAAGATCCGCACTACCTGCTTCGTTGGGGCATTTATCGTCCTTATCGGCGACGCCGTCGAAGTCTGTGTCCGGGCAGCCTTTGATGCGGCCGGGTTGATCCGGGCAGGCGTCATCTTTATCGGCGACCCCGTCGAAATCGCTATCCGGGCAGCCGCGCACCTTTCCGGGCTGGTCGGGGCATTCATCATTTTTATCGGCAATGCCGTCTTTGTCCGTATCCGGGCAGCCGCCGGTTTCCAGGAGGCCGGGTTTATCGGGGCAGCCATCCTCAGCGTCGGCGATTCCGTCGCCGTCGGCGTCGGGGCAGCCCATTGTAGTGGCGCTGCCGAACTGTTCCGGGCATTTATCGAGCGCATCTGCAACGCCGTCTTTATCGGCATCGGCGGGTTTGGCATTTTCGGGTGGCGTGGCGGGTTTTTCAATCTTATGGAGGAGATAGATGAATCCGAGGCCCAATTGCAAGTTATCTCGATTGTCTTTGAGCGCCTTGCGAAATTCCAACTGCGCATTGACAGAGGCAAATTCTGAGATGCGGTAATTTACCCCACCGCCGAGCGGGAACTGGAGGTGTCCGCTGCTTTGATTTTCGAAGAAATAGCCGGCGCCGCCGAAGCCATAAGGCGTCAATTTGGCAGTAGAGCCGGTATTTGTGACCTGAAAGAGCAAGTCCAGGCTGCCAGCGACCGTATTGCCTTCGGTTTGCGGCAATTTGGCCAATCCGAGTTTCAATGGGAGGCCGACATTGAAATACGGCGCCACATTGCGGAAATAGCCAATTTCGAAGCCCTGTCCGAGGCGGAAATCTGCATCGTTCAGCGCGCCGAAATCGGAGAAATTGAGTTTAGCGTGAATCGCATTGGGATAGTTTTTGTTTTGGGCGACCAAGGGCTGATTCCAGCACAGGATACCCAAAAGCACGGCAAGTATTAAATTCTTCATTATTAAAAAAATGGATTTAGGTAGCGAATTGCTTGCCGCGTTTTTTCAAACGCGACCGGATCAATCGCTACGGATTTAACTTCAAATCCATTCCAAACAAAAAGAATACCAATAATACCATTTTTCGCAAAAAATGGTAGAAATAAATTTTTAATTACCTATTCAAGTGCGAACCGGAACCAGCGTTGGTGCTCAAACCATTTCCGGATTTTCTGTTGCGGGCTCGATTTCCGGGTTTTGCACGGCGTTGTGCCCTGCAGGTTTCAGCACGCTTTCAGCGATTTTCCGGGCCTCTTCTCTGGGATTTTTCCACCATTGCGTGGCGTACACTGAGGTGAAGGCGATTTGATTTCGCTGAAAATAATGCCGCCACTTCATTTCCCATTCATAAGACGGGAGCATCGAAGGCGTGAGGACGCCGTCTGTCAGGAGCACAAGCGGATAGCCGTCGCTCTTAGCAGGATCGGGTTGGATCATCATAGGCACAGGCACTCCATCCAGCAGCACATTCTTTTTTATCTGATCGGGTTCGAAATAATTCCGAAGCGCCACTTCCACTTCCTCGGTGAAAGTGGTTTCCGGGTAAGTAGGCGTTGAGTAGTGCAGTTGGGCCTTCATTTTTTCCAGTTCGGCGGCGGCGGCAGGGCGGTCGCCGGCGTGGATTTGCGCAGCAAAGGTGACCAAATGCGACAGAATACAGGTGCCGAGATATTTTTTGTCGGCTGCGAGCGCGGCATGCAGTCCGGGCGGGATAGAGTGCGCGATAAAAAGTCGGCGAGTCGCTCTGGTCAGGGCGACATACAGTTGATTCAGTCCCAGTTGGGTATTCCAGAAGTGCAAATCGCGCGTGAGCGCGCCCTGGCTGTCAATCAGGCCGTGCGTCACGGAGAGCATGAGGATATCCACGTGCTGGCCTTGTAGTTCGGCGAATTGATAGACCCCGAGGCCGTTGAGGAAGAGTTGGTGGATTTTTTCATGGCCGGGCATTTTGCGCTGGCGGATTTGCAGCAATTGGGCGGCAATGAGGTTTCGCTGTTCGACCGTCGCGCAGGCGATTCCCACCACCGGATAGGTTTTTGCGGGGGTGGGTTCGATGAGATTCAGCCAGTCAATGATTTGGCGTGCTTCCGCCTCGTTGGTTCGGATATGCTCATCGTAGCGCCCTTCCACATTAGAGACGATAGTTGCGTCCTGGAAATTTTTTGGAGCGGGCAGGCGTTTAAAGGGCGTGTTAAACGCGATTTGGTGGAATAACAGCCATTCATCCGGGCTTTCCTGGTGCTGATGATCCAGGGTATAAACCGGCGCGCCCAACTTTTTCGTAAATTCCAGCAGATCGTCTTCCGCGAAAGGGGTCATGTCCTGTTTTTCATCGCCGAGAATGACCAGATTTTTAGCCATATCGAACAGCGGGTATGCCTCCTGTTTAGGGATGTTATGGGCCTCGTCCACCAGTACGAGGTCGAACAGCATATTAGAGAGATTGACTACGTCTTGGGCGACCTGGGGCGTTACGAGCAGCACCGGCAGTGTTTCGGTGAGGGCGTGGATATGATCCCGGAACAGCGTTTCGATTTTTTGGTTGGCGGCGAGCTTGCGGTTATCTTTTCCGAACCATATCTTATAAGCGGCACTATCTTCAGATTTGAGGGCCTTCAGGGCTTTATTCTTTCGGTTATGCCAAATTGCGCTGATTTGGAACGGCAGTTGGTTTCGCAAATCACGCAGGTCGGAAAAATACGTTTCCACCTGCTCCAGAGGCCAGAGCATCGTTGGCGCGTACGAATTTTGCAGCAGGTGGAAGAGATACCAGCTGGTGAACGCAGCGCTCCAGTTGGTGGGTTTCACTTTACACAGTGCGCGCACGACCTGCTGTTCATTCGGTTGCAGGCTGAGCCAGTGATTTTGCCATACATGGAAATCGCGGAAATCGCGCAGGTAAAACTGCGTATTTTCCAGCCGTGCGATGAGTTCTTCCAAAAATTCGCGGCGTTTCGGGATCGTCAGCATTTCATGGCGCACCGGCTCTTCATACAGTCCGGCGGCGTTGAAGGCTGCGATAAAAGCGTCCATGGACGATTCCAGTTCCGCCACCGGTTCCCGGAATGCGATCTGCGGATGGACGCTGCCGCTATTCAGGCGGCGCAGATCCTCCCGCACGATCCCGGGTATTTTTTTTCGCCATTGCCGGAGTGCTGATTCGAAGTCTTTGGTGAGGTCTGCGATTTTTTTGATGTTGCGGGCGTCGAAATTGGCGGGAAAATCGAAATCGAAGTATTTTTTCTCTCGGTGCAGTTGCCGGAGCGCCTCATATTGGCGGCCAATGCGTTCTTTACCGGCGCCGATTTGCTTGTAATGATCGGAAAAGACGCCGTACAATTTCTCCGTAACCGAAGCTGGTTTTTCAAAATCCGCACCGAAGCGGTGGAGGCCATCCTCGATCGCATCCCGGATATTTTTCACTGCCAGGTCAAGCGCATCGAACGCGGCGTCATAGTGATCTTGCAGCGCCTCCGTGTACTCATTGGATTTGCTGATATATTGGTGGTGCAGGGCGGTTGCTTTTTCCAGCAGCTCGTCCATGAGTTGGTAAGCCCTTACGAGGCCCTGGTCGGGGTTATATTGGGTAATAATTTTCGTGTTGAGGGCAATCAGCGGATGCTGCAGCGTCGGAAAATTCCGAAACAGCGGTTCACTGCTTTGGATCGCCGCCATAATTTCGTCGTATTCTGCCTTATCGAGCCGGAAGTCCGTCGGTTGGAGTTGGCTCAAGAGCAGTTCTTTTCCGGCCTGTCGGTTGGCCCGGAGGTACAGGCCGACCGTTTCGCTATAATCATGTGCGCCGAAGACAGAGGTGTGGAGCGATTGCCACGCCTGATCCAGCCGCTGCTCGCTGCGGAGCGTTCGGTTCAGCGCGCTTTTAAAGACGTCCTCATCGTGCGTGGCTTTGGATTTGTTTTCCGCTGCCATCCGCAGCATATCGGTCAGCATGAGATGGTCGCTATGGATGTCGCGCAGCACGAAGGACAGGTCGCCAAAGCCCTTTTCAATCAGAAATTTTTGAGCCCGGCGCAGGGCATTCAGGCTTTGCGAGACCACCAGGCATTTTTTCCCGTTTGACAGCGCATTGATGATTGCTGCGGATATAAGATAGGTTTTTCCGCTGCCGGAAGCGCCCTCTACAACGGTCAGGGCGTTTTGTTGGATGCCGTACAGGGCTTGGCGCTGGCTGGGATCCAGGGGCAGTTGGGAGAGCGTATGGCGCCACTCGAGCACGGCGGGGAGTTGGGCGGCGACCACCGGGGCCTGGGTGGAGGTGGTTCGGGGCAGGCTGGGAAAGATACCGAGCAGCGCCGACCAGCGCAGGCAGCCGCGTTCGATTTGCGCTGCCGTTTCCGACTCACTGGAGAAAGGTTGGATACTGAGCGGGAGATCGTCTGCCGACAGTTGGAGCAGTTTGCTGATGCGTTCGCAAAATGCGGCCAGGCTATTCCCGTTGAGCGGGCCGCCTTCGGTCATCTGGCGCGCCTGGGCGGAAATATCCGTTTGGCACAAGCGATCAATCAGGTGGAAAAGCGGATAATTGGGGAAAATAATTGCGGATTCCTGGAACAAGACCTGCCACTGATCCGAATGTTTAACGTCCGCTTCGAGTTGTAGTTGCCATACGAACAGCGGCGCGCACACCTCGAATGCGCCCAGTTTGCTGAGCACGAACGGATAGCCCAGTCCCAGATTTTTTGTGCCGAATACTTTTTCCCGGTTGCGGGATTCAAAGTAAAAATGCTGCAAAATCCGGCCGGCTTCCTGCCGGTTTTGCAGTGGGAGCTCAAAGCGGCGGCCACTGCACAGCGCGCCGATTCCGCGGACGGCAAAATCCTGATCGTCCAAGGCAAAAGGATCTACAAGATCCGGGCCACCAGGAAGCGCCTGGAGCCAACTGAGCGCGGCGCCGCTGTAGGATGGCGTGTTGGAGGCGGGGCTGGATGGGGTTCTGTCTGAAGCGGCTGGATGATCCATAAGTTACACGGGTGGTCTTATTGCCTGCAAATGAACGCAATTTGCTGCAAATTTGGGAATATTCCAAAAAATGTGCGCGCTGCAAAAAAAAGCAGCCGGCTGCCGCCCGGCTCTAAAATGCCTGTTTTTCGCTATACTTCGCGGTTTTTTTGCCTGCAGCGCGTAAAAAATGAAAAAGTTAAAAAAACATGTTACCTTTGCGGCGGCGCCGGGCGACCAGCTCCTGCAAAACTCCCCCAGGGTGGAAACACAGCAAGGGTATGCGGTTGAGCGGTGTGTCTGGCGCTTTTTTATTTTTCCAGACCGCTTTTTACTATGCAATTTTTTATTGATACGGCTAATCTCGACCAGATCCGCGAAGCGGCGGAGCTCGGTATCCTCGACGGCGTAACCACGAATCCCTCGCTGATGGCTAAAGAGGGTATTTCCGGGGAAAAAAATATTCTGAAACATTACCGCGACATCTGTGACATCGTCGGCGAGGGCCGGGATGTGAGCGCGGAGGTCATTGCCACGGACTTCAAAACGATGGTTGCGGAGGGGCGCCAACTGGCCGAACTGCACGAGAACATTGTTGTGAAAGTGCCCATGATCAAAGACGGCATCAAAGCCATCGTGCATTTTTCCGAACTTGGCATTCGCACCAATTGTACGCTGGTTTTCTCCGCCGGCCAGGCTATCCTGGCTGCGAAAGCGGGCGCTACCTATCTTTCGCCGTTTATCGGTCGGATTGACGATATCAGCTGGAATGGCATGGCGCTCATCAAAGAGATTTTTGAAATCTACTCTACGACAGGCTTCCAGACGGCAATTCTCGCCGCGAGTATCCGCAGCCCACTGCACATTGTGGAAGCGGCAAAAGCGGGCGCCGATGTGGTGACCTGCCCGCTCAGCGCTATTCTCGGCCTGCTCAATCACCCCTTGACGGACATTGGGCTGGAGAAATTTCTGGCGGATTATCAGAAGAGTAATTCCTAAAGAAAGCGCCGACGGCAACTTGAGGGTATGTACTATTTAAGCCCGGACGCGTCCGGGCTTAAATAATACACCAACACCATTCCTATCCTTGTTTTTCTTCCCAAACCTGCGCGAGATGCACGATCGTCTCTGCGGCTTTTTCCATATCCTGTACGGAGACCCACTCTTGTTTGGAGTGAAAGGCGTGTTCGCCGGCGAAGAGGTTAGGGCAGGGCAAGCCCATGAACGAGAGGCGGGAGCCATCGGTTCCGCCGCGAATGGAGCGCTGGATTGGCTGGCTGAAACCGGCGCGTTTCAGCGCCTCGAGCGCATGCGCAACCACCTGCGGATGGCGACGCAGCACCTTCCCCATGTTGCGGTATTGCGCCGTGATCTTGATTTCGGCGCGTGAATTGGGGTATTGCTCCAGCACTTTATCCACGATTTTTTGAAGCGTGCGCGCATGGCGCCGGAGACCGCCGTCTGTAAAATCCCGGACAATCAATTTGATCACCGCCTTTTCCAGGTTACCTTCGAGGCTGGTGGGATGGAGGAAACCCGCCTTGCCATCGGTGTGTTCCGGGCTGAGTTTGTCGGGTAATTTCGCAACGATTTTGGCGGCAATTTTCTGTGCGTTTTCCATTTTTCCTTTGGCGAAGCCCGGATGCGAGGCGACGCCGTAGATCGTTACAACGGCCGCGTCGGCACTGAAGGTTTCGTCTTCGATGCTACCGGCAGTTTCGCCGTCTATGGTGTAGCCGTATTTGGCGCCGAGTTTTTTGAGATTGACTTTATCTACACCGCGGCCGATTTCCTCGTCCGGGGTAAAAAGAATCCGGATTTTGCCGTGTTTGATCTCGGGATGACGCATCAGGATATCCGCGGCGCCCATGATGGCTGCGACGCCGGCTTTGTTGTCGGCGCCCAAGAGGGTAGTTCCACTGGCGGTGACGATATCATTGCCGATTTGGGCGGCGAGGTCTTCGTGCTCCGACATGCGGATGACCACGCTGGGATCATCCGGGAGGACGATATCCTGGCCTTGGTAATTGCGGTGTACGATCGGTTTCACACCTGCGCCCGAGCAGTCGGGGGCGGTATCCACGTGCGAGCAGAAACAAATGACCGGCGTCTGCTTGTCCGATGTGGCCGGGATGGTTGCATACACATAGCCGTGGGGATCCAGTTCGGCATCCTGTATGCCCATGGCTTTTAGTTCCTCCACCAGGATGCGGCTGAGGTCTTTTTGTTTTTCGGTGCTGGGCTGGCTGGGGCTGTTGGGGTCGCTTTGCGTATCCACAGTAACATAGCGCAGGAAGCGTTCTTTTACGGAGTGTTTAAACTGCATAACAAGGATGGCTGAGTGAACATAATTGGGCTGCCGTTTTTCGGACTGCCGTGTTGTTTTTGGACAAATAGATCGGTCAGGGTGCTGCGGTATTATTTGTATCGCCCACTTTTACACCGACAAAATTAATACCGGTTGCGTTCCATTGCACATTGGCCAGCCCGACCGATTCTGCGGGAAACGTCCCAGCAAACGGGTTTGCCGGATCGGTGATTACGGCATTGGCCGGGAAAAATCGCCAGGAATTCACCGCCGTGAAGGTAGGATTTATCCCCAGGATCACCTTGCGAATTTCCACGATATCAAAGGTCGTCAGGGAATTGCTTTTGTTGGCGTCCCCGGCGATAATTTTCCAGGGGGCATTCAGCGGCTCCTGTCCGAGCAGGTGTTTGGAGATCAGCACCAGGTCGAAGGTCGTGACGCCGTTGAGGTCGTTCAGGTCTAAGACTGGGGTTACGGTGTAATTTTGCCCGGCAGGCAGGTTTTCGAACAGGTAATTTCCAGCGGCATCGGTGAGGACCGTATCTGAGGCCCCGCCGGACAAAACGATTTGCACATCGGCCATATTCATCCCCCAGTGGCTTTTTACATTCCCGCCGATCGAGACGCCGGTTGGGCCGGGTTGTGGGTAGCCGTTTTGCGTCAGCGCGCCGGTGTTGCCGGGGTCCAGCCACTCGCGCAGGCGGCTTTGGGGGGTGGCGCCCTGATCCCAGGACAGGTTAAACATCCCGAAATAGACTGCGGTGGCGATGCACTGGTTACTGGCATTCCAAGAGCCGCCGTGAAGTTGGCCGACGATGCGCTTGTTTTGATCGAACATTGGCGAGCCGGAGGACCCGGGTTCGAAGGTACCCAATTGGGGACGAATGCGCCAGTGGGTATTCGCCGGACTCACGCCGAACACCCCGCCCCAGTCGAGGGTTTGGGCAAATACAATGGCTGCGACGGTGTCCGAACTGACTTTCTTGATATCGCCTCTGGGGTGGTGGACGAACGTGGAGCGCGGCACGGTCGTATTACTCGCGCGGTTCCAACCGTTGAAGTAGAGGCCGTAATTTGCCGGGATCGGGTTGAGTTTGAGCAGCATGACGTCGGTCTCTGCCCGGAAGGCGATGCGTTCACAGCCGAGCACCGATTTGGGCGTCGGTTCTGCGCCCGGATTACTGCAACCGGCGGCTTCGTAGTCAAAATCGAAGACCCACTGGTTGAAGTTGGGCGAATTGCCGATGAGTTGGCAGTGATGGGCCGACAGAAAGTACGGCGTTCCGGATGCGGCGGTGTTGGCGATCAACGAGCCGGAGCACCAGCCGGCGCCGTTGGAGAACACCATGAGAATACGGCCGATACCTTTTTTTTCCGTTTGCCAGTTGGCGCCGAGCGGGCAATTCACATTAATATGGCACACCAGGCTGTTACCGAAATCCTCCGGGCCGTCCAGCTGGTCTCGATTATAGGCATAGTCCACCCGATTCAGGTGAAAGGGACTGTCCGTCCGGCTTGCGCCGGCGGGGATTCGGTACTCCAGTACGACGATATCGCCTTGCAGCGGGCCGATTGTAAATTCGCCGGCGGGGATACAACTCTGTTGGGTGTAAGCGCCCTTTATTTGCGCGCCATCCAGCGTATAAGCGTACAGCGCGCTGCCTTCCGGTAGATTGAATGCATCGAACAGCAGGATCAGTGCCAGCGCGCCCGGCGATTGGAGTGCGCAGTGCCAGACCTGTTCGCCCCCGGGCAGCGCCGTCCAGGCGCCGGCATTCAGGGTGGAGATGTCTGCGGGTACCGGCGCTGCGAAGCGCGGGTAGAGCGGATTTTTTTCATCTTCCCGCCGCGTTTTATCGAGATCCAGCGGCGGGAGTTGCACGATTTCCAGGGGAGTTTGGGCGAAAAGCGTGCTGAATTGCGCTTGCAACGCGCTGGGCGTTCCGCCTGCACTGATTTGCGCGGGGGCCTGGCTTGCAGCGAGGAGCGCCAGGAAAAAAAGGAACCGGTATTTGTTCATAACGCGTGGGATGGGTAGGCAAAAGGATTAATCACAAAAAAGTATTACTGGAACGGATTTTGAATATCCGGGTTATTGATAAACGTCGTATCGGTCAACGCGTGTAGGAATTTCAGGAGTGCTTGTTTGTGGTATGGCGTAAACCCGGTGTAGGTGACGGTAGTGCCGCTTTGCTGCGGGAATCCGAGCGGGTGGACGAACGGGTCTTCGTTGATTCCGTTGTGTCCGCCGGCGATATAGTGATCGAGTACTTCGCCGAGCGTTTGGAAGCGTCCATCGTGCATGTAGGGCGCGCTGAAGGCGATATTGCGGAGCGTGACTGCGCGGAATTTGCCGTTATCCCAGGGATTTCCGGTGACGCCGCCGCGGCCTTTGTCCACAAAATCATTTAGCGAGCCGATAGAATCAATTCCGTTGTTAAAGTACTGATTACCCGTAAGCGTCAGGCCGCCGTGACAGTGGAAGCACTCGGCATCGGGCAATTGCAGGCCGTTGTTGAGGCCTTCGTCGAAAAACATCAGTTTGCCGTCCAGTTCTTCGTCATCTAATGCGAACTGATCGCCCTGGAGGTAGCGATCAAATTTTGATTCGCCGCTGCTGATCAGGATGCGTTCGAACTGTGCGATCGCTTTGGCGGCCAGTTCTTTCGTTATTTGCTCACAGCCGGTGATACCAAACGCTTTGCGAAACAGCCCGGGGTATTCCGGATGTTGTTTCAGTTTGGAGATCACGTTGGGCCAGGTTGTATGTAATTCGATCGGATCTTCGATGGGCAGCAGGGCCTGGGCTTCGAGCGAAGGCGAGCGGCCGTCCCAGAACAAACCGTTGTTGGCATACGCGATATTCAGCAGCGCCATAGCGCTTCGTTTGCCGGCGACACCGTCTATACCGACCGACACGCTCCGGTTGTCGGTAAAATTGCCTGCCGGCAAGTGGCAGGAGGAGCAGGACTGGGTGCTGTCGCCCGACAGGATCGGATCGTAGAACAAGCGGCGGCCGAGTTGCACTCCGTCCACCGTCATCGGGTTATCCGGCGGAATGGCGATTTCCGGGAAATGGGCGGATTTGACAATTGTATAAGCAGCCGGATTGTAGGGGATATTGGTGAGATCGCAATCGGAGTCACTTCCGCCGCCGTTATTTTTGCTACAGGCTTCCAGGAGGAGAACCGCCGCGATCAGGGCACAGACCGTAAAAATGCCGAAGGAAGGAAGACGCATAGTTGTTGTACGTTAAGATGAATCGTTTGCGGTTACTTAATGGTTACCCCCTTGTCGAAATTATCCATCAGAATAGTAGCGACCACCACATCGGCGGGGTTGTTGGATGTGAACTGGTTGTAGGGTTCTTTCAGGTTGAACCACTGGCCATTGATGGTAAATATTTTTTTCAAATCCAGTTCGATCGTATTGCCGGCGCCTTTTTCTACCAGGATTGGGTATTGGAAGGTAAATTCCCGGTACACCGCGTCCGAACCGCAGTGGTAGATGAGGAAAATATCCGGTTGGTTGTCACCGTCGGTATCGCCCTGGCCTTCGATTTTATTAAAAATATAACTTCTCCAGCCGAGCCAATACTCAATTTCGCGGGCCAGCGGATGGCCTACCGCGAAATCACGCGGTTGTTTTGCATTTAGATCCGGGCGCACGCCGAAACCGATTCGGATGCCCGTGTAATCGCCTTCGGGAACGTTATAGCGTAGCGGCACATCCAGCGAAGTATTCGTCGGGGAAATATCGGGAGTAAAATCCACCCATTCCACATCGGCCAGGCGAATTTCTTCATTCCCTTTGAGCAGCGTCACATTAGACAGATAGGTATTAAAACGATAGAATGCTACCTTATAGTCATCGTAGGGATAGTCCTTGTATTTTTCGAGGCGTTCGCCGTCGTAGGTGGCTGTGAAAGTGAGCGTGTAATCAGCGAGTGGGAGTTCCTGGCTGTTATCGCCGCAGGCGCTGAACAGGAGTACGGAGGCAAGCAGGAGCGAGAGGGTGTTGCGGATCATGGTAGCGTGTACTTTTTGAAAGAATTCAGGACAAGGTTGTGTGGTGCGTCTTTGGTTATTTTCGGCCGTTTACTGCGAAACGCTAAATGCTTGCGGCAGGTTGGCGGCGATCGCCACTTTCCAAGCGTTTATGTCGCCATTTTGCCAATTTAGATTTTGAAACAGCACTGCATAGTTGATGGTCAGCCGGAGTTTAAAATCGAAGCCCGTTTCCCGGACAAAATTACGGGTATCTTTTATCTTTTGCGCGTCAAAATCCAGTCGGGAAAAACGCAGGGTATCCAGGCGCGCACCGGCTGCCGTATCGCTTTGAACGACCAGGAAGAGGTGCGCATAAGCGGTATCTTGTCCAAGCCAGAGGCCTTCCGGCTGCGGTTGGAGCGGGTGGCCTTGCGGAGTTTGCGCGGGGAAAATTGCTTGCGCACTGTCGGGGAGACCGACTGTAAACTGGACGCTTTGAAACGCACCAGCGAAGGGGAAAAGGCCGATGGTGTATTCCGTCGGCGTTCGGCGGAGCAATTGGAAATCGTTCACGAAGGTGGTAAGTACCGTATCCGAACCGGCGCTTGGGCGGGTTTTCAGGGCGATGGTATCCTGGACGCGGTATATTTGGCCGTTTTGTTCCAGTCCGAAGCCGGAGAGGTACAGGGCGACGCTGCGGAGCCGGAAGGGTTGTCCGAGACTATTAAAATAGACCGAATCGGGTTGCCAGACCAGCGAATCGAAGCGATGCAGCACCGACATTTTGAGCGTCGGGTATTCGCAGCAACAGTTTTCGTCGGCCGAGGCGTCAAAATTGACGGCGGACACGTCCAGGCAGCCTTCCCGGGGTTCGTAGCAGCCGGCCAGGAGGAGCAGATTTACGAGCCAGAGGTAATGGCGGAGCGTCATCGGTTTCCTTTTTCGATATCGCGCATGAGTTGGCGGACGTACTGTTTGACCTGCGTGGAAAATTCTTTTTCCAGAATCCAAAAGTAGTAGTTTCTATCTTTTGCGAGTACTTCCCGGACGGGTTGGTTAATATATTTTCCGAAATTAAACACGACGGTTTTATCGGGCTGCACGCGCAGGCGCTGGGTAGCGTCCACGAAGCTCAGGTCGTTTGTAAAATCGTGTAAAGCCTGGACATCCTTTTTGATAGGGGCCGGGACGATATTTCCGGTTTCATCGAGCAGGTCTTTTCCATCGTAGGCGGTCAATTGGCCGTGGAACACCTCCAAGGTCGCGCGCACGTCTGCGAGCGCATCATGGGCGTCTTCGAGTTCTTTGCCGCAGTACAGGCGGTAGGCGGCGCGGAGCGTGCGGGGTTCCATTTTATAAAAAATGCGTTGCACGTCTATGAGTCGCCTTTTTTCGATTTCGAGATCCATGCCGACGCGGGCGAATTCTTCGAGCAGCATCGGCACGTCAAAGCGATTGGAGTTATACCCGGCGAGGTCTGCATTGCCGATGAATTGCAAGAGTTTATCGGCGACTTGCTGGAAGGTCGGTTTATTGGCCAGGTCTTTGGGCGTGATGCCGTGGATCATCATCGCTTCTTCCGAGATAGGGATACCCGGATTGATGAGCATATTGAGTTCTGCCGGCGGCTGTTGGTCGCGGTGCAGTTTGACCATAGCGATTTGAATGATCCGGTCGCGGATCACATTCAGACCGGTGGTTTCCAGGTCGAGGAAAACCAGATCGCGGTCGAGCGGTATATGCATAGGTTATTGGTTATCCAGCAGGTTATCGTCTAACAATCCCTTTTCTTTTGCAACCTGGGAGGGGCCGTGCAGTTGCACAGGCGCCTGGGTTTTCCGGAACCGGATATTGAGAAACTCAACAAACAGGGAGAAGAAAATAGCGAAATAGAGGTATCCTTTGGGGATAGAGCCTTCGATAAAATGCCCGAGATGCGCTGCTTCGCCGATCAGCGAGAATCCGATCAGCAGCAGGAAGGCCAGCCCGAGCATCTGCACCGTGGGGTGTTCATTCACGAAGCGGCTGACCCGGCCGGAGAACAGCATGATGATCAGCACGGAAATCACGACGGCAATGATCATCACCAGCAGGTCTTTGGCGATGCCCACGGCAGTCAGGATCGAATCGAAAGAAAATACCAGGTTGATGAGCGTAATCTGAAGGATGACCTGATTGAGCGCCGCTTTCCCTTTGGATACGGAGGGATCGTCGGAGGCTTTAGGGCTTTCCAATTTATGGTCAATTTCTGATGTTGCCTTATAAAGCAGGAATAACCCGCCTAACAATAAAATCAGTCCCTGTCCGGTCAGGTGGCCGTGCAGACCCGGTAAATCCACGTGAATCAGCGGGCTGTCCATCCCGATGATCCAGGTAATCCCGAACAACAGGATGATACGCAGACCCATAGCCAGGATCAGGCCGATATTGCGCGCCTTCGGTTGCTGGGAAGCCGGAAGTTTAGAGGTAATGATGGAGAGGAAAATGATATTATCCACTCCCAGGACGATTTCGAGGAAGGTCAGCGTAAGCAAACTAACCCAAACTTCACCGGAACTGAAATCCGGCATGGCATAAAGTAACATAGCGTCTTGTAAGTTAATTTTAAAGCGCAAACTTACGCGCAAAATATTTTTTATCAAAATGCCGGGCCGTGCAAATACGGATCGAAACTATTTATTCCCCCATTTTAAACAGGGTTTGTTTTGTGGTGTTTAACGCCTTTATTTGAACTCAGGCAAAAACATACATTTTACTTATGAAAAAATCATTACAACTTCTCCTGCTGGCAAGTCTTTTGTGCAGCCTCGAAGCACAAGGTCAAGCGCCTCGCTACCTCTTGTTAGAGCACTTTACCAACTCGCGCTGCGGTATTTGCGCCAGTCGGAATCCGGGCTTCTACAACACCATAGATGATTATCCGACGCAGGTGCGCCATGTTTCTATTCATCCGCCTGTTCCGTACAGCAACTGCGTTTTCTACCAGGGCAATACGCAGGAAAACGCCGCATGGGCCGGCTGGTATAATATTTCCGGCACACCCCGGGTTGCGCTGAACGGCACGTTGCTCCCTGCAGGCAATCCCCTGCTGCCGGTCAGCACGCTGCAAAACGCGCTGAACCAAACCAGCAGCCTGAACATCCGGGTGGAAGAAAGCGGGAGCGGCGCCAACCGGACGGCCAAAGTACGCACGCTGAGCGTGGGGAATGTACCGGCAGGCAATTATAAACTATTTGCGGCTGTCGTCGAGAAAAAGGTCAATCTGCAGACGCCCAACGGCGAGCCGGTACACTATGATGTGTTTCGGGATATGCTCCCGGACATGGACGGCATCGTGTTCAATCCAGCACCGCAAGGGAATTTCACAGAAACGAATTTCAATTTCACCCTGAACAGCGCCTGGAATGCCGACGAGATTTATGTGCTGGCTTTTATAAAAAACATGACGACCGGCGAGGTGCTCAACACGGGTACAAAATTCGACCCGATATTCACTTCGGTACAGGAGCAAGCCGCCCAGTCAGCCCGCATCTGGCCAAACCCAACCGGCGACCGGGCGTTTGTGGCACTGCCGCAATCGGAAATGGCAGAAGAAGTGATCGTATTTGACCTTTCCGGACGGGCGGTGCGCGCCTCGTTTACCCAGTCTGCCTCGGTTTTAGACCTTGATTTGGCGCCTTGGGCGCCAGGCGTCTATCTGGTAAAGGTGACCGGGAAAAACGGCGT
>JBEIDF010000037.1:0-24181 GCA_040383605.1 Lewinellaceae bacterium | reverse complement strand
GTCAGCGCGGCGGCGCGGCCCTGGTTTTTTTCAAATTCTTTGATTTCGGACAGTTTCAGGTCTTTGATCACCGCTTCGGGCAGCCAATCTTCGAATTCGCCCCGGCTCAGTTTTTCAATTTCTGCGAGCAGGCATTTTTCCAGCGCTTCGTGGCTTTGGCCTTCGCGGGGTTTGCCGTGCAGCAGCAGGCTGCTAAAGTCCTCATATACGCGGGGATAGGCGTAAGCCTCCAGCACCTGTTGTTTTTGCAGCAGGTTGAGGTCGAACAGTCCGGCCTGGTGATTGTGGAGGATCCCGGCGACAAGGGGCAGCAGGATTGCCGCTTCGCTGGATGCGCCGGGGAATCGCCAGCCGATTTCCACCCAGGGGGCTTCATTGCCGAACACATCGCGCTGCGTGCGCTGTTGGAGTTCCGGCTGTTCCGGGAAGCGGAAGGGCGGAATTTCCCGAGCTTGGTAAGCGCCGAAGTATTTTTCTGCGAGCCGAACGGCCTCGTTCGGGTCAAAGTCACCACAGAGTACGATGGCTATATTATTAGGCACGTAGTAGCGGTCGAAGAAATCGTAGATATTTTGTTGCGACGGGTTTTTCAGGTCTTCGGCCCGGCCCAGGGTCGTTTGCGTGCCGTAGGGGTGGGAGGGGGTCAGCATTTCCTGCATTACCCGGAGCACCTTGCGGAAGTCGCGATCCTGGTTGATGTTGTATTCTTCAAAAACCGTTTCCAGTTCTGTGTGGAAAAGGCGCAAAATCGGGCGTCGGAAGCGTTCGCACTCGAGTTGGAACCAGCGTTCCAGTTCATTGCCGGGGATGTCGTTGACATACACGGTTTGTTCCACCCAGGTGTACGCGTTGGTGTCTTTTGCGCCGATGGCGCTGACCAGTTTGTCGTACTCATTGGCGGCGACGTATTGCGCTGCTTCTGCCGACAGGCGGTCAATTTCGGCGTACAGTTTTTTCTTTTTTTCCGGGTCTTTTTCGCGTCGGTGTTCTTCAAACAGCGCACAGATGGCGTCGAGGAGCGGTTTTTCTTTTTCCCAGTGGAGGCTGCCCAGCCGATCGGTCCCTTTGAACATCATGTGCTCGAAATAGTGGGCGAGTCCGGTTGTATCGGCGGGGTCGTGCTTGGATCCGGCGCGGACGGCGATTTCTGTGTAAATCCGGGGTTCCTCCGGATTGACGGACATAAAGAGGCGCAATCCGTTGCGCAGCGTGTGGATTTGCGCCCGGATAGGGTCGTCGGGAACCGTTTGGAAGCGGGATTTTTCAGCGATCATATTTGTCATGTGGGAGAGATTGAAGCGGTTATACAGAAGTCCGGCAGTGCGGGGAGGATTTTTGCTGAAACAAGCAGCGACAAAAGTAGTTTTATTTGCAATGACTCAGCCGCCAAAATTGCTTGTGATTGCATCTATAAGGTGGACTAACCCAATGTGCGCATGACCGACGCCCAACTTCTCCAAGCGCTTCAGGCGCAAGACCGCGCGGCCCAGCGGCGGTTGTACGAGCGTTATGCGTCCGGCATGTTCGCGGTATGCCGTCGGTATTTGCGTTCGCGGGAGGATGCGGAAGAAGCCTTGTGCAGCGGATTTTTCAAGGTTTTTTCCCAGATACACACCTACAGTGGCAGCGGCAGCCTGGAAGCTTGGATTCGGCGAATCATGGTGAACGAGGCCTTGATGATGCTCCGCCGGTCGCAGCCGCTGATTTTTCCGGGCGATCAGTTGTACTTGGCTGATCCGCATGAATCTTTTTCCATTGAAGCCGAATTATCTGCCCGCGAGATTCTCGATCTGCTCGATCAGCTCCCGCCGGGTTGTCGCGCGGTGTTCAATTTATACGTGATGGAGGGTTTTAAACATCAGGAAATTGCCGATGCGCTGGGCGTGAGCATCAATACGAGCAAATCCCAGCTCATTTTGGCGAAAGAGAAATTACGGCAGTTGCTGCTCCAAAAAGGCGTTACCCGAACAAGTTGAGGCTTGTTTACTACTTATCTACACTGACGTTATGCCCGATTTATTTGATTTTTTCAAGCAAAACGAGTCCAAACTCCACGAACTTCCCTCCGAGCAGGTGTGGCGGAGGCTGGAAGGGCGGTTGGAAAAACGCCGCCGGGCGCGGCGCAAGATCCGTTTTTTGCAGTTGGGCACGGCGGCGTTGGCGCTGTTGCTCCTATTATTGGCAGCAGGCCTGGTGTGGTTTTTTTTGGGCAGATAGACGAGTGGGGGGCGGGGGCGGCACTTGCCAACTTTTTCCTACCTTGCGGCGGAATTCACTTTACGATTACAACCATGGCTAAGTCCTCTAAATCTGCTCCCAAGCAAAGCCCCCCTCCCAAATCCCGTCCAAAACCCGAAACCCGGTCTGACGCTGCGCCGCCGCGCAATTGGCTGGAGCGGCCCGCGCCCGCGCCCGCCAGTCCGCTGCAGCAAAAAATATTTTGGGGCCTTGCTGCCCTGATACTGGCGGTCATGCTGTCGCTGTCGTTGGGTGTGGGGATCAATGCGGACGACAAGTTTCAGAACGATTACAGCGCAAAACTTGTCAGCTACTACAGCACGTTCGGAAAAGACACGGCTGCCTTGAATGTGCCCGACGGCAATATGCACTTATACGGCGGTTTTTTTGAAGTTGTGACCGGATTTGCCAATAAAGCCTTCGGCTGGACGCCTGCTGACCTCGCTTACCACCATGTACGGCACGTTTTCAGCGCCTTTTTCGGCTGGCTTGCCATCCTGTGCGCGGCCTTGCTCGCGCAGCACATCGCAGGCGCCCGAGCGGGCTGGATTGCGCTAATACTTCTCTTTTTATCACCCCGCTTTTTGGGCGACGCTTTGGTAAATCCCAAGGATATCCCTTTTGCGGCGGGCTATGTAATGGCACTCTATAATATGGTGCGGGTGCTCGACCGGATAGATAAACCGGCGCGGCGGCACCTGGTCGGATTGGCTGCTGGACTCGCGATTGCGCTGGCCATGCGCGCCGGCGGCTTGCTTTCTTTTGCCTACCTCGGGCTTTTTGCCGGTTTGCACCTCGTGTTGACGCGCGGCTGGGGCGCCGCCTTCGGGGGCAAAAATCTGGGCCGTTACGCGTTGGTACTGGGCGGCGTTGCCCTGTCCGGCTATGCGGCGGCGATCCTGTTTTGGCCGTATGCCATGCAAAGCCCGCTGAAAAATCCGTTCGTGGCCCTGTCTAAATTTTCAGACCTTGAGATCATAATCCGGGTATTGTATGATGGCTTGAATACCATGTCCGATAAAACTCCCTGGCATTATCCGGTAAAATGGATAGTATATACCATTCCGCTGGCCTCCGTTGCTGGGTTTATTGGTTGCCTGGCCTTGGTCAGACGCCTTATGCGCAGGTATAATCCGCTGTGGGTATTTATGGTTTTGTTTGCATCCGTGTTTCCTGTGTTCTATGTTGTGTACAAGGATTCTGTGGTTTACGATGGTTGGCGGCACCTGATCTTCAGTTATCCTCCGATGGTCGTTGCGGCGGCGCTTTGCTGGAATGAACTGGCTGAACTTTTTTCCGGGAAAAAAGCGGTGCAGTACGCGGTCTACGGCGCCATGGGGTTGCTTTTGGCGGATGCCGCGTACTTCATGGGCGCCAATCCGAAATATTCTTATGTGTATTTTAATCCGCTGATCGGCGGGATAAACGGCGCGTATGGACAATATGAAACGGATTACTGGGGGATCACGACGCGCCAGGGCATCGAATGGATGGAGCAGCAGGGCATCTTGCACAAAGACATGAAGACGCCGGTCGTAATCGCTACCAATATGTTCTATTCTGTGCAGCAGTTGACGGCCAAATATGGCGATATGGTCAAGGTGAAATATCTGAAATGGGAAAAACGCTGCGACGACGCTTGGGATTACGGCTTGTATCCCACCCGGTTCCTGGATGGGAATACCCTGCAAAAGGGCTTGTGGCCGCCGGACAACGCCGTGCATATCGTGCAAGCCGGCAAAACGCCCCTGCTGGCCGTGCTCAAAGACAGCGGGAAAAATTGTACCCTCGGTTTTGCTTCCCTCAAACTGGGCGATTGGCGAGGTGCAATCAGTTACCTGGAAAAAGAGGTGGCGGCTGTCCCCGACAACGACCTCGCCTGGACAAACCTGGCCATGGCTTATCAGAACAACAACCAACCGGAGGAAAGCAAACGCGCAGCCGAGAAAGCCCTGGCGATCAGTCCGGACGATGTACAGGCCAATAACCTGATCGGTACCTATTGGCTCGGTAAAAACGATATCGTGCAAGCCCGGGCGCAATTCGAGCAGGCACTCCAGCGCGAACCTTCCAACCCGACAGCCTATTACTATCTGGCCCTGATTGATCAGAACAGCGGCAATAACCAGGCCGCCCTGGCCAATCTGATGAAGGCAATTGAAATCGCGCCGAACTTTAAAGCTGCCTATGACCTGGCCGCCCGTGTTTACGAAGCAAGCGGCGACCCCGCCCGCGCACAGCAAATCAGGGCCGTCATGCAGCAAATAAAATAACGCCGACGTCTAATCCGGGGTACTTTATACCGCCGGGAACAAAAAATTTTTTTATTTTATTTTAGCCTCGGTTTAACTTATTTTTATTTTTAAAAAACAACTTAACGGGATTTTATATTTTTCTTAACGGTTGTTAAATGGCTGTTTTTGAAATATTGTTTTGGAATAAATAAAAATTTAAAAATGTGCAGCCCGCTGAAAAATGAATTTTATTTGCAATTTTAACCAAAGAATAAAAAAAAATTTGAAATCCCAAAAACCATCTGAATATCGTTTTGTTTAGTCTTTAATGGGATATTCCATTATAAAACTAAACGTTCTTATTGTATGGAAACTTTGTTTTCCTCTCCTCTTTTGTTTCAAGCCGACCTGGCGCAAAACGACTACGTAGGTTTTACGTTTTTCATCGGCTACATGGCGATGTTCGCCGCGTCCGTGTTCTTCTTCTTTGAGCGCGGTCAGGTGGATGGCAAATGGAAGACCTCCTTGCTCATTTCCGGTCTGATCACCATGATCGCCGCCGTGCACTACTTCTACATGCGCGGTGTATGGATCGAAACGGGTACGTCTCCCACGCAGTTCCGCTACATTGACTGGGTACTGACGGTGCCCCTCATGTGCGTAGAGTTTTATCTGATTCTGAAAGCCTTCGGCGCGAAGATCGGATTGCTCTGGAAAATGATCGGCTACTCCCTGATCATGCTGGTTGCCGGTTACCTGGGTGAGACGGCATTCCGCAGCAATAGCGTACTGTGGGGGATTATCTCTACGGTAGGCTATGTGGGCATTCTGTATGAGGTATGGATGGGTTCCGCACGCAAAATGGCGAACGGTTCCAACGACCCGCACCTGCAACAGGCGTTCAGCGCACTGGGTTGGTTCGTACTCGTAGGCTGGGCTATCTACCCGATCGGCTACATGGCCATCGAAACGGACGGCTGGTTGCGCAATGTCATTTCCGTACGCAATATGGACTTGATCTACAACATCGGCGACGCCGTGAACAAGATCGGCTTCGGTCTCGTCATCTACGGGCTGGCAGTGAAATCCACCGCAGCCTCCAAGCACTAAGCAGACTTTGTGCTCGAACGGGCGAGTTGCGCGGTATGCGCAGCTCGCCCTTTTTATTTGGTAACCAGTTACTTTATTTGTACCCCGCCCGTTTGCGTAATTCCGCGAAAAAATCTTGAATGCCTGCCCCGGCCTGTTTACCTTTACGGCACGAAGAAAAAACAGCGCATGGAACAGCATCAATTCGACACATTAAAAGCCAAAGTCGCCGAAGCCAAACTGGGCGGCGGCGCTGCGCGCATCGAAGGCCAACACAAAAAAGGCAAACTCACAGCGCGGGAACGCATCCATTTCCTGCTCGATAAAGGCACATTCGAAGAAATCGGCGCACTGGTAACGCACCGCTGCACCGATTTCGGGATGGATGAACAACAAGTGCTCGGCGATGGCGTGGTGACGGGCTACGGCGCAGTGAATGGCCGCCTTGTATATGTGTTTGCGCAGGATTTCACCGTCTTCGGCGGCTCGCTCTCGGAAACGCACGCAGAAAAAATCTGCAAAATCATGGATATGGCCATGAAAAACGGCGCGCCGGTGATCGGACTGAACGACTCCGGCGGCGCGCGTATCCAGGAGGGTGTCAACTCCCTCGGCGGCTATGCGGATATCTTTTACCGCAATGTGCTGGCCAGCGGCGTCGTGCCGCAAATATCCGCTATCATGGGGCCCTGCGCCGGCGGCGCTGTCTATAGCCCGGCCATGACCGATTTTATCCTGATGGTGGAAAATACCTCGTATATGTTCGTCACCGGCCCCAATGTGGTGAAAACGGTCACCAATGAGACGGTCAGCAGCGAGGACTTGGGCGGCGCATCCGCACACTCCGCTAAAAGCGGCGTCACGCATCTGACCGCCCTCAACGACGTCGAGTGTATCGAGCAGATCAAACGGCTGCTCAGTTATATGCCCCAAAATTGCGAGGACAAACCGGCGCCGCTCCCCTACGAACCAGGGGAAGAGTACCGATACGAACTCGACCAAATTGTGCCGGAAAACCCCAACCACCCCTACGATATCAAGGACGTGATCCTCGGCGCCGTGGATACCGATTCCTTCTTCGAAGTACAGGAGCGATTCGCCGAAAATATCGTCATCGGATTTGCCCGCCTGGCGGGTCGCAGCATCGGCATCGTAGCCAATCAACCCATGGCGCTGGCGGGGGTGCTGGACGTTAATTCTTCCAAAAAAGCAGCCCGTTTCGTGCGTTTCTGCGACTCCTTCAATATTCCCCTGCTCGTGTTTGTGGACGTGCCCGGCTTCCTCCCCGGCACCGACCAAGAGTGGAACGCCATCATCAGCAACGGCGCGAAACTGCTGTATGCCTTCTCCGAAGCCACCGTACCCCGCGTGACGGTCATCACCCGCAAAGCCTACGGCGGCGCCTACGACGTGATGAACTCTAAACACATCGGCGCTGATCTGAATTTCGCCTGGCCCGGCGCCGAAATCGCCGTCATGGGCGCCAAGGGCGCCTCCGAGATCATTTTCAAAAAAGAAATTGACGCGGCAACCGATCCGCAGGCCAAATTGCTGGAAAAAGAGAAAGCGTACGCCGACACTTTCGCGAATCCCTGGCGCGCCGCCGCCCGCGGATTCATAGACGAGGTCATTCTGCCCCACGAAACGCGCCGCAAACTTATCAAAGCCTTCGCCATGCTGGAAAATAAGGCCGTGCCGCTCCCAAAGAAAAAACACGGAAATATCCCTCTGTGATCGCCTATATACTGCTATGATTACCCTCGTTTTTGCTACCAACAACCCCCACAAAGCCCGTGAAATCGAGCAAATACTCGGCCCGGACTACACCGTTAAAACCCTGAAGGATATCGGCTGTACAGAAGATATTCCGGAAACAGCCGATACGCTGGAAGGTAACGCCCTGCTGAAAGCGCGTTACGTAAAAGAAAAATATGGCTACGACTGCTTTTCGGAGGATACCGGACTGGAGGTCGAGGCGCTCGGCGGCGCCCCCGGCGTGCACACGGCCCGGTATGCCGGCGATCAGAAGAATCCGATGGACAATATCGCGCGGCTGCTCGAAAATTTGTCTGGCGAAAATAACCGCCGCGCGCAGTTCCGAACCGTTATCGCGCTGATCCGCGGCGACCGCGCGGATTTGTTCACCGGCGTGTGCACGGGCACTATTGCCGAGGAAATGCGCGGCGCCGGCGGGTTCGGGTATGATCCCGTCTTTGTTCCCGACGGCTACGAACAGACTTTCGCCGAACTGGGCGAAGCTGTGAAAAACAGCATGAGCCATCGGGCAAAAGCGACGGCGTTGCTGGTGGAAGGGCTTCGGTCTGATTGGTAATGCTTGCTGGGTGGGGTAATAAAGATATATGGAAAATCATGAATATACGCTAAACATGGTTTGGAATTATCTAGTTAAATGCATATTTTTGTAGGAAATATAAATTCGACATGACTGATCAGGAACTTCTTAAACGAATAACGATTGACCCTACCATTTGCCATGGAAAACCAGCCATCCGTGGTCTGCGATACCCAGTTAGCATGATACTTGAATATTTAGCAGCAGGTGATGATGCGGAGGATATAATTCAAGAGTTTCCTGACCTTGAACTTGCAGATATCCAGGCGTGTCTGCTGTTTGCTGTACTGGCAGTTAATACTAAAGGCGCAATTGTAATACCTGTTGCTGCATGATTTTCTACATTGACGCGCATCTGCCGAAGAGTCTTTGCGATCTGTTTATTTCAAAAGGGTATAATGCACTTCATACAAGCGAACTTCCTAACGGTAATGCTACCAGCGATCAAGAACTTATCCAGATTGCTGGAGATCATGGTGTCATAATTACAAAGGACGATGATTTTTATCAGTCTTTTTTATTGTTTGGTCGCCCGAAAAAGCTAATTCATGTTAAAACAGGTAACTTACGACTTAAAGAAACCATTGAATTATTTACTATCATTGCACCAACAATAATTCAGTTATTGGTACAACATGATATGTTAGAGGTATACGCGGATAAACTTGTAGTGCCTCGTGCGTCTTAGAGCATGTCTAAAATTGCACTGCTGTTTCGCCTTAGATAAATTTAACTTTTCTGATGTAGAAATAATATGCGAATCATGGTTTTTAAAGAGTCCCCATTAGCGCTTGCACGATTTTAGGATCGGAGTAATTTTCCATTAATTGAATAATCCCCCTCCGCATCTTGATCGAAAAATCCCCCCTCGTACTCAACGACGATTTCCGGTACGCCCTGGACGTCCTGGAAAAAACAAAAACCAGCCTCTTTATCACCGGAAAAGCAGGCACGGGGAAAAGCACGCTGTTGCAGCTGTTCAAATCCACCACCCGGAAAAAAGTAGTCGTGCTGGCGCCCACCGGCGTCGCTGCCCTAAATGTGCAAGGCCAAACCATCCACGCGTTTTTTGGTTTTCCGCCCCGGATCATCACCCCGCAGGAGGCCTCCAGGCGGGTGACGCGCAAAGACCTGAAACGCCTCTACCAGGAAATGGAGGTGCTGGTCATAGATGAAATTTCGATGGTGCGCTCAGATATGCTCGACGGCATTGATCGTTTCCTGCGCATCAACCGCGAAAATATGGCGCCCTTCGGGGGCGTGCAGGTAGCCCTGTTCGGCGATATGTTCCAATTGCCGCCCGTGATCACGCGCGATCCGGTGGAGGCGGCTTACTTCCGGGATTACTACGACAGTCCGTATTTTTTTTCCGCCAAGGTGTTCAATGAAGCAGATTTTGAACTCGAGATGCTGGAACTGCGCAAGGTGTATCGCCAGGAATCCCGCCATTTCCTCGGCCTGCTGGAGGCTATCCGGGTCAATCAGACAGATACAGACGATTTGGAGGCGCTCAATGCCCGTTGCACCACCGCGTACGATTCCTCAGAATCGTATATCACGCTCTGCGCCCGCAATATGACTGCCGACCGGATCAACCGGCAGGCGCTGGAGGAATTGGCGGAAGCGGAAATGACCTACCACGCCACGATCAAAGGTAATTTTGACCCCTCGCTATTTCCCACCGAGGCGGCGCTCCGGCTCCGGAAGGGGGCCCAGGTGATGTTCGTGAAAAATGATCCGGAAAAACAGTTCGTCAATGGCAGCATCGGCACGGTAGTCCAACTCAGCGGACAAAAAGTGCTGGTGGAACTCCGGACCGAAAACGGCAAAAAACAACGCATTGAGGTGCCGCCCATGGAATGGGAAATTATCCGGTACAAAATCGGCGAGTCGGGCGGACTGGAAACGGAGTCCGCAGGCTCCTTCCGGCAGTACCCGCTAAAATTAGCCTGGGCTATCACCATCCATAAGAGCCAGGGAAAAACGTTCGACCGCGTCCGCATCAACCTGGAGGGCGGCGCATTCGAGCATGGCCAATTGTACGTGGCGCTCAGCCGCTGCCGAACGCTGGAGGGGATCGTCCTGACCCGCCCCATCCGACCCCAGGATATTATCACCGACGAGCGGATCGCGGATTTTTATCAGTACAATTTCGGAAGGGGATAGCTTGCCGGGAAAATTCCGCAGGTGATGAATGTGGATAAAATTATTGCAAAATCTGCGCAATCTGCGCGAAACAAACCGCAAATTTGCCCCCCATTTTAAAGTAATCAAACTCGTTTCGCATTGAATAAGACGATCGCTCAGGCGCTTTCCCTGCCCCCCCAGCGTGTGCAAGCCGTGCTGGATTTACTCGCCTCCAACGCCACTATCCCGTTTATCGCCCGGTACCGCAAGGAGGCAACCGGCTCCCTGGACGAAGTGCAGATCGGAGCCATCCACGACTTGTATAAAAAACTGCAGGAACTGGAAAAGCGCCGCGAAACGGTGCTGCAAACGATTGAAGAGCAAGGGAAGCTGACGCCGGAATTGCGTGCCGCCATCTTGGCCGCCGCTACGCTGACGGAACTGGAAGACTTGTACCTTCCGTACCGGCCCAAACGCCGGACTCGCGCCTCCGTCGCCATCGAACGGGGCCTGGAACCACTCGCTAAGGCAATTTTTGCCCAAAAGGAACGCGATGTGGAGGGCCTGGCCGCTCGTTTTCTGGGCCCGGAAGTCCCAAGTCCGGAGGAGGCCCTGCAGGGCGCCCGAGATATTATGGCCGAATGGGTCAGCGAAGATATCAAAGCGCGCGAACGCGTGCGCCGGCATTTTGACAAGGACGCCATCATCGCCTCCCGCATCGCGCGCGGAAAAGAAGAGGAGGGCGCTAAATACCGGGATTATTTCGATTGGCGCGAGCCGCTGCGCAGCTGCCCCTCGCACCGCCTGCTGGCGATGCGCCGGGGAGAAGAGGAGGGCATTTTGCGCATCACGATCGCACCCGATCCGGAACTCGTCTCCAACGATCTGGAACGGATATTCCTGCAGGGGTACGGCCCCGCATCCGAACAGGTGCGCCTGGCTGTGCAGGATGGCTACAAGCGGCTGTTGGAACCTTCAATCGAAACCGAATTCCGGAATAGCAGCAAAGAAATAGCCGATCAGGAGGCTATTCGGGTGTTTGCCGACAACCTGCGCCAACTACTGCTCGCCGCCCCGCTGGGCGAAAAACGCATCCTCGGCGTTGATCCTGGCTTTCGCACCGGCTGTAAAGTGGTGGTGCTCGACGCCAATGGCAACTTGTTGCACCATACCGCCATCTTCCCCCACGAACCGCAACGTCGGGTGTTCGAAAGCCAGATGGCAATCGAAGAAATGGTCGAAAAATACCAAGTGGATGCCATTTCGGTCGGCAACGGCACCGCCGGCCGCGAAACGATGGAATTTCTGCGCCATTGCGGCTTCAAACACCGCGTGGATATCTTCCAGGTAAACGAAGCGGGGGCATCCATCTACTCCGCCTCGGAAGTCGCCCGTGAGGAGTTTCCGGCAGAAGACGTGACGGTGCGCGGCGCCATCAGCATCGGTCGCCGTCTGATGGATCCGCTGGCGGAATTGGTCAAAATTGACCCGAAAAGCATCGGGGTGGGGCAGTACCAGCACGACGTTAACCAGGCGATGCTCAAGGACAACCTCGACCGGACCGTCGAATCCTGCGTCAACAGCGTCGGAATTAACCTCAATACCGCCAGCAAACACCTGCTGACCTACGTATCCGGGCTTGGGCCCAACCTGGCGCAGCATATCGTGCAGTTTCGAGCCGAAAACGGCCCCTTCGGCAGCCGGGCGCAACTGCGCAAGGTGCCACGCCTGGGCGAAAAGGCGTTTGAACAATGCGCCGGATTTTTGCGCAT
This sequence comes from Lewinellaceae bacterium, assembly GCA_040383605.1. GTDB lineage: Bacteria > Bacteroidota > Bacteroidia > Chitinophagales > Saprospiraceae > M3007. The sequence goes on along the minus strand of JBEIDF010000037.1, from coordinate 12,368 downwards.
TCGCGGCGCCGCCAACCCGCTGGACAATACGGCGGTGCACCCGGAACGCTACGCCCTGGTGGAACAGATGGCCAAAGACCTCGGTTGCACCGTGGAAATGCTGATCCACGACCGCGCGCTGCGGCAACAAATTGACCTGAAACGATACGTCAGCGCAGAGGTCGGCCTGCCTACGCTCCAGGATATCCTCAAAGAATTGGAAAAACCCGGTCTTGATCCGCGCGGCGCTGCCCAACCCTTCGAGTTCGGGAACGTGCGCAGCATCGAAGACCTTACCCCCGGCCTGGTACTACCGGGGATCGTGACGAATATTACGAATTTCGGCGCTTTTGTGGATATCGGCATCAAGGATACCGGCATGGTGCATATTTCGCAGATCACGAATAAGTTTATTAAAAACCCCTCGGAAGTCCTCCGCCTGAACCAACAGGTCATGGTGCGGGTACTGGAGGTGGACTTACAGCGCCGGAGAATTTCGCTGACGATGAAGGATGTCTGATCAATCACAAAATCGGTTTTTTGCCTGATTTTGCCTGTATAGGCGGCACTTTCGGCTTTTTTCGTATATTTGTACGACTTGTTCATCAAACTTGTTCGTTATGAAATATCTTTTGCTCAGTGCTTGCTGCGGTCTGACCGCCTGGACGCTGCCGGCCCAAACCGGATGCTCCGATTTGTACGCCTATCTCAAAAAAGGCGTTAAACTGGAATACGCCTCGTACGACGCCAAAAACAAACTCGAGTCTGTTTTTTCCCAGGAAGTATTGGACGTGCAAAGTAAGGCCGACACCGTGGTTGCGCTGATTAGTTCCACGGGCGCCGATGAAAAGGGTAAGCCGTTGTATGCCAATACCTATCCTGTAAAATGCCATGCGGGCGTACTCTATTTTGATATGCAGTCGCTCGTGCCGGCGGCGCAGCAACAAGGGGATATGGCAATGGAAATCCGGGGCAATGACATGATCTTCCCGGCGGAGATGCAGGTGGGGCAGGCCCTGCCGGATTGCGACATGGAAATGAAAATTACCATGAATGGAATGACCATCCTAAACACGAAATACGCGATTAAAAACCGGAAAGTCGAAGCCAGCGAGCCGGTGACGACGGCAGCAGGCACCTTTGATTGTTTTAAAATCAGTTACGACTTTGAATACGCCCTGCTCGGGAAGCGCACCGATCATGTGGAATATTGGTATGCAAAATCGAAGGGACTGATGATTAAAACCGTGAGCACGGACAGCAAAGGGAAGCAAAAGAGTCGGATGGAATTGACGAAGATGTAGCGTTCTCCGGGGAGCAACAAAAAAAGCCCGCCGTACTTTTGCGTACAGCGGGCTTTTTTGTCAGTATCGGCAGGAAATTACAATCGCAGGCGGATAATCCGGGTATCGCCATTTTCCAGCGTCAGGCGTCCGAAGCGATCGCAGGCGCCGTCGCCGAAATCCAGCGTCGCGGAGCGGTCGCCCCGCGTCAGTTCGATCGTTCCGTCCGAGATCCAACGGCAGATTGCTTTTTTAATCAGCGGTTCGACGATGGTCGAGCTGAAAGCGTTTCCTTGGCGGTTCAGTCCGCTGGTGCTTCCGATAACGCTCCATACATTATCCAAGAGCGTGGGTGTTTCACCGCCCTCGATGAGCGTGCTGGTGTGCGTGTAGTTCCTGCTTGAGGTAGTGCCATCGGGGTAGTTCAGCACCATATCGGCGCCTGTTTTGGTGTAAGACCAGGCGCCATTAGCGTCTTGGCCGTTGTTCGTCCAGGTTTTGACGCCTTGTACGCCGATGTCATTGAAGAAATAGCCGTCGAACGAGAGCGTTCTGGTGGCGCCTACGGTGAGTATGGCGGCCGATTGCTGGATGATGATTTTTCCTTTGTGCGTCCGTCCGCTGCCGGTCGGGTATTCGCAGCCTCCTCCAAAGTCAATCGTGATGGTATTCGGCCAGGTACCCTGCGGTTGGGCGAACGTCACGGTGGGGCAGCCGGTATTTCCGCCGCCGCGTTCCTCCACGGCCATATCCGCGTCCTGGTCAATTTGCTCCGAAAAATCCTCGTGGGTTGCGATATCTTCGGATGTGGTGACCAGCGCCTCTGTGGCGTTGTCGTCTTTTTTGCAGGATTGGAAAATCCAGACGCCCATCAAGAGCAGTGCGAAAAGCAAAAAGCGATTTCTCATGGTGATGAAATTTTGTTTGGTAAGTAGTGTATTGTGTGCGGCGTTTTCGGGTTTTTGCCGGTTACGCTATAATAGACAGCGGAAAGGCGTGGGCGTTTAAATAAAGGGCTGGATTTTTTTGCGTTTTCTTTCGGGGCTGTTGTACAGGCTCCCTGCTAAGGGGCATCTAAAATTATATTCTCTGCTAATATGAAAAGGATTTTTTAGCCAGACAAGGCGCTTTTTGCAGTCGTGATGGGACTAATTACGGCGAAAAAAAGGAACGAAGTATGGCTGAAAAAGACTATCATATTAGAAATAAATATAATTTTAGACATGCTCTCAAGTAAATATACCGAAATTAGTCGTCAATTTCATCTATTTTTGCCTAAAATTTAAACATGATAACAAAAAAACAGGTCGTTGATCGAATAGGCGCCAACGCCATATTACTTCGAAAATACGGCATTAGTAAGATTGGGATATTTGGCTCATACGCCAGGCAACACCAACAGGAGGAGAGTGATATTGATATCTTAATTGATTTTGAGGTTGATAAAGAAACATTTGATAATTTCATGGGTGTTTGTGACCTCTTGGAACGCGTTTTTAGTGGTCACAAGGTGGACATTGTGACTGCGGGAGGTCTTAGCCCATACATTGGCCCGTATATTTTGAAAAATGTTGAATATGTACAAATCTCCAATTGAACTTCTTCGACATATTTTTGATGAGTGCCAATTCATTGAGCGCGTGATTACGCCTGATATGACTAAGGATGATTTTATTGATAACGAAGTAGTTAAGAGAGCGGTTATCAGAAGTTTAGAGATTATTGGCGAAGCAACAAAGTCTGTTCCTGCTGATGTTAAACTGAACTGGGCAGAAATTCCATGGAAAAATATGGCCGGCATGCGCGATAAACTAATACACGACTATATTGGCGTAAATTATACCATTGTTTGGGATGTAGTAAAAAATAAAATACCGGATATCAAGCAGAAAATTATGCAAGTAATAGAAAAAGAGATGAATAAATAAATTTAAAATATTTACTTATTAAAATTGGCCGCACGATTCGCATTCGATCTACTACCATCAACAACCCTATTCCTTCGTGCGCGCTCAATTTGAGCAGCATCCTATTTTCTTGCGAAAATATAAAAATCCCTCCGCCAAAATCCCTATCTTCGCCGCGCCATGGAATCCGGAAAAATGCTTTTGAATCGCGATCGCTTCGCGCTGACCATCGAGCGGCTGTGTCATCAGCTGCTGGAGGACTGGGGCGATTTCAGCGACGCCTGCATCGTGGGCATTCAGCCGCGGGGGGTGGCCTTGTCGGAGCGGATTCACGAGCGCTTGTGCGCGCTGAGCGGAAATCCGGAGATTGAATACGGGCGGATGGATATTACTTTTTACCGCGACGATTTTCGGATTCACGACCGGCCGCTTTCGCCTTATCCCAATGATATGAATTTCCTCGTCGCCGGCAAAAAAGTGCTGCTGATTGACGATGTGCTGTACACCGGCCGAACCATCCAGGCTTCCCTGGCCGCCCTGCAACACTATGGCCGCCCCGGCGCGGTGGAACTGCTGGTGCTCGTAGATCGGCGGTTTAACCGACATCTGCCGATCCAGGCTGATTATGTGGGTATCCGCGTGGACGCCCTGGATGAAGCATATGTCAAAGTGTGTTGGAAGGAAAAAGACGGAGAGGACGCGATCTGGATGTTTGATAAATATAAAAAACAAGGAACTGGTTAGCAGTTCGTGTCTGAGCCAAAAAAGGATCCATTTTTCGCCAGACGAAGCGATTTTTTGCAGGCCAGAGCAGCGCTATGGTCAAAAAAAAATGCGAAGTATGGCGGGAAATGGGACTTTTTGGGCCAGATAGCGATCCTGGTAACCAGTTTTAAAAACAACCGACTAAGTAGGTTTTGAATCATCAAGGCGCATGAAACGATTGTCCACACGCCACCTTATCGGCATAAAAAATTGCACGGAAGAAGATATTCAACTGATCTTCGAAACGGCGGACAATTTTAAGGAGGTCATCAACCGCCCGATTAAAAAAGTACCTTCTCTGCGGGATATCACGGTGGCGAATCTTTTTTTTGAAAGCAGCACGCGCACGCGGGTGTCTTTTGAACTGGCCGAACGCCGCCTGAGTGCGGATACCGTCAATTTTACCGCCTCCTCGTCCAGCGTCAATAAAGGGGAGACGCTGCTGGACACCGTGAACAACATCCTGGCGATGAAGGTGGATATGGTGGTCATGCGCCACCCGGCGCCCGGCGCTTGCGCGTACCTGGAAAGCCGTATTCCCGCCAACATTATCAATGCCGGGGATGGCACGCATGAACATCCCACCCAGGCCTTGCTGGATGCCTTCTCGCTTCGTGAAAAACTGGGCGACTTGCAAGGCCGCCGCATCGCCATCATCGGCGATATTTTGCACAGCCGGGTGGCGCTCAGCAACGTTTTTTGCCTGAAAAAACTTGGCGCACAGATCCGCGTCTGCGGCCCGCCGACGCTGATCCCTAAATACTATGGCGAACTGGGCGTGGAAATTTCGCACGACGTCCGCGATACGCTCCGCTGGTGCGACGCCGCCAATGTGCTGCGCATCCAACTCGAACGGCAGGATATCCGCTATTTTCCCAGTCTGCGCGAATACCATCAGTATTTTGGTATCCGGAAGGAGATGCTGGACGAACTGAACCGCGAGATCGTGATTATGCACCCCGGACCGATCAATCGGGGGGTAGAGCTGACCAGCGAGGTGGCCGACTGCGGACACAGCATTATTTTGGAGCAGGTGGAAAACGGCGTTGCGGTGCGCATGGCGGTGCTGTATCTGCTGGCAGCACAAGGATAAACGCTGAATTATGGTACTTCGACTCGCAATTTTCCTGGCGCTCTGTACAGCGGTCCTTCCCGCAAGCCTGTTCTCTATGATCATTCGCAGCGGCGGAAACGTGGTGCTTAATGCGCCGGTGCGGGAAGATGTCTATATCGCGGGGGGAACGGTGAAGATCAATGCGCCGATTTATGGCGATATCATCGTAGCCGGCGGCGCCGTGTTCATCAACGATACCATCCAGGGCGATGTCCTGGTCGCCGGCGGGGAAGTGACGCTGGGTGGCTATGTGGCCGATGACGTCCGGGTGGCGGGCGGACAAGTGGTCATTTTAACAGAAATTGGCGGGGATATGCTGGTCTGGGCGCTGCGGGTCATCCTGGATAGAAATGCGCGGGTACACGGCGATTTGGCGGTTCGAAGCGGCGATGCGCGGCTGGACGGTTCGATTGGCCGGACGGTCAATGCGCGGTGCGGCAAACTGGAGCTGGGCGGTCAAGTCGGCGCCGACGCGGATCTGCTGGCCGGCTACTGCACGATTTCCGGGATTATCCGGGGCGATGCACGTTTTTCCGGCGAGTCGCTCGCTTTTTCCGGGGAAGGCAAAATCGCGGGGCAGCTGCGGTACCGCCTCCCGGAGGAACTTGAAGGCTTAGGTGCGCATACCGGCGCCGGCGCCGTATTTGACCCTACTTTGCCAGGTTTTGACGTTGGCGAAACCGAGGAGCCGTTTGGCTGGACGGCCATCGGCGCGTTTCTTTGGTATCTGGGTTCGATGACGCTGGTGATCGGCTTGCTGATTTTCTTTTTTCCGCTCTGGCTCCGGCGCGCTGCGCGGCTCACTGCGCGGGATCCGGTGCAGATGCTCACAACCGGTTTTTTATTCCTCTTGGCTTTTCCCGCGATTGGGATCATTTTGGTTTTGACCCTGCTCGGCATTCCCGTCGGGGTATTTTTACTTGCAGCGTTTGCGCTGATGCTCAGCCTGAGTAATGTGCTGTCGGCCTCCCTGGCTGCTATTTGGATTCGGGAGCGCTATAATTTTCAGTGGCCAACCTGGAAAATGGTTCTGGTTGCTGCCGCCATTTTGCTTTTTTTGCGTTTGATTTACTGGATTCCCTACACTGGGTGGTTGACCCGACTGCTTGCCGTATGCCTCACGTTTGGCGCTTTGTACAACGCTTTTAAGGAACGCCGCATGGAAGGCGGTTTTTCATTTTGAGCGGAGATACGGGACTTGCTCGCCGAGGTGTCTTCGCCATTTTTGTCTTAACAAAAGATATCAGGTATCCGAAAAGTCCCACTCAATGGCGATTTCAAAGGCATGGCGATTTGCTTCCGGGACGGGCGCCATTTCAGTCAGCGCGAGCGGACCGCGCGTTTTCCGAATCGCTTTTTCAAAGACCCGCATCAGCAAGGGGCTCTCACAATCGAAATATTGCGGCTTTTCCATCTCAAAACGGGCGAAAAACCGCCTCGGGACCCCATTTTCTTTAAATGCTGCGCGCACGGTCTGGAAAAAATCAAAACCGGACAAAGTCTGCCAGGCGGCATAATCTGCCGGATCTAAAAACCAAACCGCCCGCGCCAGGATGAACTGCGCAGTCTCCACCCGCGGGCGATAGCGCCATCCCCTGGCGGTTCGGACGGTGCTTAACTGTTCCGGTTGCAACAGGGTACGGGCAGCGCGGTAGGGCACGCCGCAGTGCCATAAAAGTTGCATGGCCGGAGGCCGTGTTTCCGGCGCTTCCAGTCCCAGGTCGGTCAGTTGCACGGTGCGCCCGGTGGCGCCGTCCGTCAGGCGGAGGCTGCCCTCGCGCACTGCGACCAGTAAATTGCCCAGCAGTGTTGCGCCGGGGCGGTTTATGCGGTCGCCGGGCGCGGTCAAGCCTGCCGGGCAGGCAGCGGGCTGAAAATTGGCATTGTGCCAGCCCTGGAAGGGAAAAGCAGCCTGGACTTCGGTCGCGGCGTTCCATTCCCGCAGCGATTGTTGCACTGAGGCGGGAAAGAGGTGCATCCAGCGCGCCAGCATTTTACCACCGCCGGGATACAGGGCATTGACTACGGCTTTCCAGCGACCGTTTTCGAGGAAAGGCTGCAGCAGGGCGCCTGTCTTGCCAGGAACTGCCGGTGTGTGCACCGGCGCGTCCGGTTCCGGCAGGCCGGCATCCATAAAACCGCGGACGGCAGCCAGCCAGGGCGTGGGCGCATCCAACTGCTTCAAATACGCCTGAAAGGCACTGTGCAGGGGCGGCAGCGTATGTGGCGCGGTAGATTGGCGCAAAGTTTCCAACTGACGCGCCCAATCCAGCAGATCCGCCTCCGGCACAATGACCGGTTGGCTGTACGCCACATCCTCATAAAAAAGCCTTTCCAGCGGAATGTCCGGACAATGACCGTTGTGCTGTTCAAAATAAGCCTGCACCTGCAACCAGGCGTCCTGCAGCGCTTGCAGGCCCGCGCGCGCGTCGAGATAGGGGAGGGTGCGGGCGGTAGTCCGGAGCCATTGCAGCAACAGGGCCGTGTCCACCACAATCGGTTCGGCAGACAGGCTGCCGAGATATTGGTACAGATTACCAGCCCAGGAGGCCGAGAGGCCATTTTCCGGCCATTCCCACTCGAGGAATCCGGTATCCGTCAGATCGAGCAACCAGGTTTCCAGCGCTGCCGGATCGGCGTCGCTGCAGGATTGCAGGTAATCGGATAAAGTTCTGAAGGGGGCGCTGCGCCCCGATTCCAGCAGCCGGCCTGTCAGCGCGTCCAGCATTGGCGTGCCGGCGCTCTGTTGGAATCCCTCCTCCGCACCATTATAGTATAGCCACGTGTAGGGGCTTGATTTCCGGGTGATACAGGCGTTTAGTCGGACGCGGAGCGAGCGGAAGAACACCGGTTGCTGCAACAGCAGTTCATAAATAGCCGGCAGCAGGCCTACGTTGGGCGATACGGCGCGTTTGTGGTCGGGGAAATCGGTCTCCGAGGCATACGCCTGTTGGAGTCCGACCATGCCGAAGCGGCTGAAAGGCGTTGTTTTTGAAGCAGCCCGCGCGACATAGCGCGCCAGCGCCAACGCGGTTTGTTTTTCTTTTTTGCGCCAGGCTTTCGGCGGTTTTTTTTGCAGCGCAGGCAGTTGCCTCAACAAATCATGGCTGGCGTATAGGAGTGCGGCTTGGATGTCCGGGTCTTCCGCCAGCGTTTGCAGTTGGTAAAAAGCCGATACCAGGGCCGCCTGGTAGGCGTTTTCGAGCGCATTTTTTTGTGTATGCAGGCTTTCGAGCGCTGCGCGCCACTGGTCGGCTGTATCTTGCAGCGTTTGGGGCAACAGATTCAGGGAAGTGCGGGGTGTTTTACCCTGATAGATCGCTTTTCGGACATTGTAGATCGCCAGCCGCTGGCTGCCGGCCGGGAGATCGCGGAGTGCCTGATCGAGTGTCTGCAGCAAATTTTCCCGGCAGGCAGCGGCGGCCTGCGTCTGTTTTTCCAATTCTATTTCGGCGGCTGCGCCTTCCCAGACTAGCGAGTCCAGCACGGAAAAAGAAATTCCCGCCCGGCGGATTACCGCGAGCGGGAACAGATTGATCGCCGGATTGGGATGGTCAGGTGAAGGCAAAGAAAGCGGCATAATAGATCATGTTTGCCTTCGGAAGCAATTTCTTACCGCGCGCCCATAAGCGATGGGCTGCCGGAATTTTCCTGTACTTTTGTAAATGCGTCCATTCCGCAATCGAGGAAAGATTTATACTCCTCCACATCGGGGGTGTAACCGCGCGGGGCGGACAACAGCGTTTTGCCATCGTTATTCATCAACACATAGAGCGGTTGCGAGGATTGCCCGAAATTATTGATTTGGAACTTCGCCCATTTATCGCCCTGCGTCCGGATTTTCTCCCCCGTATTGGGGTCCAGCAGGTAGTGGAATTTATTATCCGGGAAGAGGCGTTTCTGATCGTCCACGTAGAGGGACACCAGGATATAGTTATTGCGCAGGTGTTCGATGACGCCGGGGCGATGCCAGACCGTTTCCTCCATTTTCCGGCAATTGACGCATCCGTAGCCGGTAAAATCCACAAACAGTGGTTTGTTTTGCGCTTTTGCGGCGGCCAGGCCCTCATCGAAATCATGGTAGCAGTTCAGTCCGTGCGGACAGTCCATCGGGCGGAAAAAATTATAATGCGCCGGCGGCGCGATTCCGCTGAGCAGGCTGAGCGATTGGTAGTTGAGCAGGCCGTTGGTCATATAGCCGGCGAACAGCAGCGAGAGGATACCCACGACGGCGCGCACCGGGCCAGGCCGGCCTTTCGCGCCTTTCATATTGAGCAGGCCGAGTTGGTACAAGCCGAGCAGGGCGGCGCAGACAATCCAGATAGCGAGGAACGCTTCGAATTTGAGAAAATTCCAGTGGCGTGTCATGTCGGCCGTGCTGAGAAATTTGAAAGCGAGCGCAAGTTCGACGAAGCCCAGCGTAATTTTGACATTATCCATCCAGCTGCCGGATTTGGGCAGGCTATTGAGCCAGCCGGGAAACATGGCAAACAGGCCGAAGGGCAACCCCAGTGCCAGTCCGAATCCGAACATCCCTACGAGCGGTCGGGTGGGAACTACGCCGAAAAGCGAATCGCCTGCGTTTGCGCGGGCGGTTTCCACGAGCAAGGTGCCCACGATGGGGCCGGTGCAGGAGAAAGAAACCAGCGCCAGGGTGAACGCCATAAAAAAGATACCGAGCATCCCGCCGCGGTCGGCCATTTTATCGCTCTTATTCACCCAGGAGGCGGGCAGTTGGATTTCGAACAGTCCAAAAAATGACAGCGCGAACACGATAAACACCGCGAAGAACAGCAGGTTAAAGTACATATCCGTGCTCAGCGTATTCAGAATTTGCGGGCCAAAAACGGAGGTCAGGATAATCCCGATTCCCACGTAAATCAGCACAATGCTGGAACCGTACCAGAGGGCATTGCGCAATCCGCTGGCGCGGTCTTTCGAGCGCTTAGTGAAAAAACTGACCGTCAGCGGCACCATCGGGAAGACACACGGCGTGAGCAGCGCGACCAGGCCGCCGAGAAATCCGGCGATAAATATCCACAGGAGCGAGCTGTCTTGAGTTTCCGGCGCATTGCAATTGGATACAAACTGGCCGGAATTGATGGCTCTTTTCGTATCGAAAAATCCCTGAAAGTTGGGGTCGTCCGGTTTTTGCGGGTTTGCGGCGGGCGGCGGCACGGGCAGGGCTGCGCGGCCTGCCGTGTCGGGCGACTGGGGCGCCGGGGCGGGGCTGTCGCCTTTTTTGGGCGTTTCCTGCGGGGTGGGCGCGGCTGATTTTTGGGGCGGAGTCAGCACGAATTTAAAGTCCACGTCTTTGGGCGGCAGGCACATTTCGTCGTCGCACACCATAAATGAGAGGTATCCTTCGATGGGTTTGCTGAAATCCTTCACAGCCACCCGTTGGGTAAAGATGGCCTTGTGTTTGAATTTCGTCAGGTTCATTCCGAAGACGTTGTCGAACTTCGTGAATTTATCGCCCCCTTCCTTGGCTTTGCCCACGAGTTGGAAGGCGGGGCTTTCCATATAGGTGAACGAGGTGGCCACCGGGCCGTCGTCGCTTTCGAGAAACTGCGAGTAGGTGAACCAGCCGTCTTCGATATCTGCGGTGAAGATCAGGTCAAACTGGCCGTTTCCGGCATCTTTGGAGGTAAACGACCATTTCACGGGGTTTTGCGCAGTGGCGCTGCCCAGCAGCAGGAGGAGTAAAAAGACGATCAGCGGGTTTTTTTTCATAGATCGGTTCATGATTTCTTAAACTACATGCAAAGAAACGGTATTTTATACGGACAGTTGCCCGATTTTGGATACTTAAGAAAACATTAAATGCTTGGTTTTTTAAAAATGCTGATTATCAGTAAATTGCGATTTTATGCCTTGGGCAAACCAATTCCCTGCGTTTTTGTTTCACCGGCATGTCTTCGTTATACGTAAAATATGAGTTGACCGATGCTTCGGTGGATCGCATCATCGAAATGGCGTGGGAGGATCGCACGCCGTTTGAGGCCATCGAATTGCAGTTTGGGCTTTCCGAGGCGGAGGTTATTGAGTTGATGCGGAAGGAAATGACCTTGCGCAACTGGAAAAAATGGCGTGCCCGGGTGCAAGGCCGAAAGACAAAACACCAGGCGCTGCGGGATCCGTCGGTGCGGCGGTTCAAGTGCAGCCGGCAAAAGCAGATTAGCAGGAATCGGATCAGCTGAGGAAATCGAAAATGCTTCGCTTCAAGATGGCGAAAAAAAACCGTTTTTGACTCGGCGGGCAAGTTATAGATACGTTCTACTTCAAAAAGAGATTCCACTGGCAACGCAGGCGCAGGCCGACTCCATCCGAAAGCGGCTGGCCATCGAGTGTATAGTTCGGGAGAATATACTGGATACCCAATTCAAACAAAAACGACCTGTGCGTGCGGCCCTGTCTGAAGCTTTCGTGCGCCCAGGAGAGCGAGGGGATGGTGGTATTGTATTCTCCTACAATTTGGTTTACCCGCAGCGCAACGCCATTTGCCTTAATCTTGCTGCGCTTTTTCTTAGCCTTCAGGAATTTGTTGCCAAAGTAGGTATATCCTGCGCCAAACATCGGTACCGACACAATTACAACTTCTTCGTCTTCCAACTCAAACAGAATCCCGGTTGCATACGCGCCCAATTCAAAGACGTTGTGGTTTTTGTATAGTCTGACGGGGACTCCTATACCGCCGATAATAGAAATTCCGACGCTGACTTTGCCTCCGTAATCGCTAAAGTCAATCGGTGGTACGGAGGTGGAGTCGCGTTGTGCAAGGCCTTGTTGCAGCAGAAAAAAAACGGAAAGAAAAAGGAGCGCGTTTTTCATGATACTGGTTGTTGTATAGTTTGACAAAAATTGAATTTTTTGTCAACAGACAGAAAACGTGTATGTTTAGGACACATATAGGGTTTTCTGTCAAAATCAAAAAAAGATGTGTTATTTGTCAAATTTTGTCTTTTGAGGGCGTATAGCCGGGTAGGCCTGAGACTGAAAAGTTGGAAAACGGCGTAAACCACCATTTTTTGCCGCAGCAAGAAAATCCGCTCAGTCCAACTGCTCGATCTCCTCAACCGACAATCCAGTGACGTCGGAGATTAATCCCGAATCCATGCCCTTGCGCTTCATCTGACGGGCAATTTCAATATTTCGCTCCGCTTTACCTTCCGCCTTACCTTCCGCTTTACCCTCCGCTTTACCCTCCGCTTTACCCTCCGCTTTACCCTCCGCTTTACCCTCCGCTTTACCCTCCGCTTTACCTTCATCATACGACGTATCTATCACGTTTTTCAAATCCCGGTAGTACTTTAGGCTGCC
>JBEIDF010000036.1:0-25114 GCA_040383605.1 Lewinellaceae bacterium | reverse complement strand
TAGCAGGTCGCGTCTGAGCCAAAAAAGGACCCATTTTTCGCCAGACGAAGCGATTTTTTGCAGGCCATAGCAGCGCTACGGTCAAAAAAAATTGCGAAGTATGGCGGAAAATGGGACTTTTTGGGCCAGACAGCGATCCTGTTAACCAGTTACAATAAAAAGAGCCAAGACATTACTGCCTCGGCTCCATGAAAACACCTAAAACCCTATTAACTAACCTTATGAAAACTGCTTAATAATCTAGAAGGTCGGACGCCTGCGCGGCCCCGATTTCCTTGGCGTACCGCAAAACATCCTGAAGCGTATAGTCCCCCGCGAGGGCTTGGTATTTTTTGGGAAAGCAGGGCAGCCTGCCGTAAAATCTGGTTCATGTTTTTTGCTGTTGCGCGCTGCTTGTCGCGCAAAAGCCCAATTTAAACCGGGAACACGCAATTTGGTTGCCGCAAACCACCGCAAAACGCCTGTTTTGCGGTGGTTTAACAACTTATTAACAAATAGGGCCTTGAGCCCGATTACGCGACTTCCACGGTGCGCGTCAGCGGTTTGCGCTCCGGTTTAAAGGCCAGCGTGACGCGCAGAATACCCTGTTGGTAGGCGGCGGCGATGGAGTCTGGATCAATATTATCCGGCAGGCGGAAGGCGCGCTCGAACGGCGCGACGGCGAATTCCCGGCGACTGTACCGCACCGACGCGTCGGGCGCCTCGCTTGCTTGCTTTTTCGCGGAAATCGTCAGCACGTCCGCTTCGAGGTGGATCTGGAAATCTTCGCGCTGAAACCCGGGCGCGGCCAGTTCGATTTCAAAGCCTTGCGCGGATTGCGCCACGTTGACGGCCGGCCGGTTGACGGCGGCGAAAGCGCTGTTGAATTGGGGCGCAAAGGTTTGCGCGGGTACGGTCTTAAATTTTACGAGTGTCATCGTTGTATTGTTTGTAGTGGTTAGAAATTTTCTAACACCTGTTCAATTTGCGTACCAGCGCGCTTTTGGGTCTCGCGCGTGCGGAATTTTGACAATACAATATGTCTTTTTGTCATTTTTTTAAATAAAAATGCCATTTTGGCATAAATGATTTTTTAAAAAACAGTTGCGTTTTTTTTAAAAAAAAATGCGCAATCCGCGCAAATTAATCCAAAACGCCCTATTTTTCCGGCTCAAATCACTTGTTTACTACCCGCTACCCGCCAATGGAGTTTGATATTTTCATCAGTTACGCGCATCACGACAACGAGACCCACGACGCGTGGGTGCATGCCTTTCACGACCGCCTCGCGGCCGATTTTAGATCGCGATCGGGGAAAAAACTCAATTTATTTCTCGACCGGGAAGGATTGAACCCCGGCGCCGCGCTGTCGGAAAGACTGACCGGCGCGCTGACCGGCTCCGCCATCCTGATTCCCATTTTGTCGCCCGCCTATTTGTCGAGCCGCTGGTGCCGGCGCGAATTCCTGCATTTCCTGGAGCAGGCCGGCGAACGCCTGATTCTGGACGGCAAAAGCCGGATCGTGCCGGTGCAACTGATGCCGTACGACCGTTACGAACCGGACGCGGAAAACGACCGGGAGGAACTGCGCGCCATCCAGGCTTTTCTTGACGAAAACGAAATCCTGTACGCCGACTTTTACCGCGACCTGCTGCCGATCCGGCCAGGCGAGGATGATTTCGCCCGCCGCATCGCCAATCTCTCGGCTACCATCTCGGACCTGCTAAAAACCGTCCGCGATCACCTGCAGCCGGCGCCCGCGGAAACCGCTCCGACCCACGACGCCCTCTTCCTCGCAGCAGCAGCCGGCGAAGCCAAAACCCTGCGCGAAAGCCTGCTTAAAGAACTCCAGCAGCAGCGCAAATACAAGAAAATCCAGCACCAGGTGCTCCCCGACGACGCGCCCGACGCGCCGGCCGACCCGAAAACCCTGCCCGCCGCCGAGTTTGAAGCCTTCCTGCGCCGCCAACTCGCCGCCGCCGACTTTTCCGTCCACTTCTTCGACGACGTGGAAGGCCCCAAAACGGCCGATACCCGCGCGCCGATCACGCACCTCCAATACCGCCTGGCGCGCGAACAGTGCGCCAAGCGGCCCGATTTTAAAGTGTTTGTCGCCCGAAAAACCACCGAAGACTGCGCCACCCTGCAGGAGCAGTTTCTCCAGGAACTGGAGCAGGACGCCCGCGATAATTCGCAAATCCAAATACTGTCGGCCTTTGAACTGAAGGCCGTCAAAGACGCGCTGCTCGAAGCCATCCGCCTGCGAACCGAAAAAACCGAACTGCAAAAAAACGCCCCGCCGTTCGACGCCGCCCGCCGGGTGTTTCTTATCCACGACCACCGCGATAAAGGCGATCCCGTGTGCAACCGCCTCGACGACCTGATCTTCGAACAAAAGTTCGACGTCTTTACTTCGGTCTTTCGCGAAGATAACCCGCATGTGGATCCCGACACCTCTTTCCGCGACCACTGGCTGCTATGCAACAAGGCTGTGGTGCTGCTCCGCAACGCCTCCACGGCCTGGTGCAACGCCATCAAAGTCGAGCTCATCAAAACCGCCACCGAAAAACAACCGCCCTTCGAGATGGCGATTTGCGTGGCCGACCCCGATGCCGAAAGGCGCAGACGAGAAGTGCGCAGCCATCAGTTCCGCATTATTGACTGCTCGCAGCCGGGTTTTGAACAGCAACTGATCCAGTTCCTTCAAAACCAGTACCATGCCTGAAACGCTCCATTTCCAAATTGACGAGTTCTACCTCGATTTGCAGAAGCAGGGCCAGGACATGGAGATCATGGACCGCGACGCCACGCAGCAAAATCCCTTCCCCGGCCTGCGGCCCTTCCGCACCGCCGAAGCGCACCTGTTTTTCGGGCGCGAGGGGCAGGCGGAAGCGCTCATTTCCCGGCTGATGCAAACGCATTTTCTGGGCGTGCTGGGCAACTCCGGTTCCGGCAAATCCTCCCTCGTGCGGGCCGGGCTCATCCCCGCCCTGCACGCCGGCAGAAAGCAGAACCGGGTGTCCGACTGGAAGATCGTCATTTGCCGGCCCGGCAACAGTCCGGTGCAAAACCTCGCCGCCGCCCTGGCCGGCGCCCGGCTCAACGCCACCGCCGACGCCGTGCTGCGGCCCGAAGTGCAGCGCCTGCTGCCGGTGCTGCAGGAGAGTTCGTTTGGCCTCCTCGAGGCCGAAGAAGGCGCCGGCGCGCACGAAAAAACCCTGCTGATTGTGGACCAGTTTGAGGAACTGTTCCGCTTCGACCGCGAAATCCCCGCCGGCGAGGCCGCACATTTCGTGGATCTGCTCCTCACCGCCGTACAGCAGGAGGCCGCGCAGATTTACGTGGTCATCACCATGCGCTCCGAGTTTCTGGGCGAATGTGTGCGCTACCGCGGCCTGCCGGAGATCATCAACGAGGGCCAATACCTTGTGCCCCGCCTTACGGGCGACAACGTGCGTCGCGCCGTGGCCGGTCCGCTCGGGGTAGTCGGCGCGCCCGTGGACGCCACGCTCGTCAACCGCCTCGTGCGCGAGGTCGGCGACAACATGGATCAGCTCCCCCTGCTCCAGCACGCCCTCATGCGCACCTACCGCCGCCGGCAGCAGCAGGGCGGCGATACGCCCATCAGCCACGCAGACTACGAGGCCGTGGGCTGCATGGATCAGGCCCTCGGCCTGCACGCCGACGAACTTTTCGGGCAGCTCGACGCCACCGGCCGCGCCGTGGCCAAGCTCATCTTCCAGCGCCTTACCGACCTCAGCGCGGGCGACAAAGGCGGCAGGCGGCCCACGCTCATGACCGAAATATACGGACTCGCCCAGGCTCTCCCCGCCGACCGCGCCGCCGTGGACGCCGTGATCGAGCAGTTTCGCCAACTCGACACCTCCTTCCTCATGCCGCCCCCCGGCGCCCCCCTGCAGGACGAGAGCATGCTGGATATCTCCCACGAGAGTTTGATCCGGAACTGGCAGATGCTGAATGACTGGGCAAAGGAAGAGGCTGAAAACGCCCGCCTCTACCAGCGCCTCCAGCAAGCCCGCGCCGAGCACGACGACGATCCCTCCCAGGGCTGGATAACCGGCGGCTTACTCCAACAAATCGTTGATTGGCGTAAAAAAACGCCCGTAAACCACTTTTGGGCCGCCCGCTACCATACTGCCGGCGCCCCGCATGCGCATGATTGGCAAGTGGAGCAGGGGCGGTACGAGCGGAATATGGCTTTTTTGGCGGAGTGCCAGTCGGCGGAGGCGGCGCGCGACGCAGAGATTGCGGACAAGGCGCGGGCGAAGGCGAAGGCGCGGTTTCAGCAGGTGATTATTGCGGTGGTGTCCGTGGCGGCGCTGCTGGCAGTGGGGTTGGCGGTGTGGGCTTTTAGGGAAAAAGAAATAGCGCACAAAGCACAGAAAGAAACCGCTGAGGCGCTCAATAAAGTCGAACAGGAAAAAGAGGCTACCGAACAACAACGCGGCATCGCCGAAGCCAAAACCCGGGAAGCGGAAGCCAATCTGCAGCTGGCAGACGAGAATCTGAAAAAAGCCCAGGCCGAAGAGGCCCGGGCCCGCGCCGCCTTAGCGCAGGTGGAAAAAGAAAAAGCGGCGACAGAGGAACAGCGGCAGGCGGCGCTGCGGAATTTTGAAGAGGCGGAAAAACAACGGGAATTAGCGGATGTGCGCGCACAAGAGGCCCGTGCAGCGTTCGAGAAGCAACAGGCCGCCCTGCAGGAAGTCGTCCGCCTCACCCTCGCCGAAGTGGATCGCTTGATTTACGACTTGGATTACAACGCCGCGCATGAAAAAATCCGTACGGTTCAAAACCTCGGCGTATCCCAGCAGGAAGTCAGCGACGCCCTTCTGGAGTTTGCCTTTTGGTATGCGGAGACGGGCGTTACCCGGGAAGCTTGGGGTGTGCTCGATACCGCCTGCGTCCTCGCCGGCCGGCCGCCGGCCGACCGCGCTGCCGGGCCGCGCGCGGCTATTCGCGCACTCAATCCCGACCGCGATCGCTTTTTGGCGCAGCGCTATTTTCCGGTGATGGTGGAGATACCGGGGGGTATATTTGATATGGGCAGTGAAACAGGTGAAGAGGATGAAAAACCCGTACATAAAGTTACCGTGTCCAATTTTAAACTGGCGCGCACCGAAACCACCTGGTGGCAATACATGCTCTACTGCGCCGCCGCCGGCGTGGAACCGCCGGAGGTACCCGGTTGGGGCATGAAAGGCGATAATCCGGTGGTGAGCATCCGTTGGTACGACGTCGTGCAATACGCCAACTGGCTAAGCGAAAAACAGGCGCTCCCGGTGTTTTACACGATCAATAAAACCCTGCAGGATACGCTGAATAAAAATGAGTCTGACAACTTAAAATGGACGGTGCTCCCGCAATCCAACGGCGGCTACCGCCTCCCCACCGAGGCGGAATGGGAATACGCGGCCCGCGCCGGTACCGATTGGACATTCGCCGGCTGCAATACCGCGGAAGAACTCGGCGATTACGCCTGGTATGATGACAATAGCGAGGGTCGAACCCGCGCCGTCGGCCGTAAAAAACCGAATCCCTTCGGCCTGTACGATATGAGCGGGAACGTATGGGAGTGGTGCTGGGATTGGTACGGGGATTATCCGAAAAGTGCAGAAAAGGATTATGCCGGGCCGAGTGAGGGCTCTACCCGCGTGAATCGCGGCGGCGGCTGGGTCGGCTACGCCGGGGGCTGCCGCGCCGCTTATCGCTACAACCGCGCGCCGGCGTTTCGCAGCAATTACGTCGGCTTCCGCCTCGCCCTCCAGTGATTCGGTTTACCTGTTCGGGCTTTCCTGTGAGCACAGGCGGCCAGGGAGCGGGGCGACGGAACGCAGCAAGGCGGGGGGCAATTAAAAGCCCCCGCCTGCGGCGTGGAGCGGCCCCGCGTCGGCGGGGAGATACGCGGGAGGGGGTCGGCGAAGCCGAAAAAATTTTTTTGAAAAATGGGTATTTTTGGCTGCAGTGGGTAAGTGTGACAATGTGTGCTGCGTGGGGGTAGTTGGAACAACAATAACAACAACTGCCGTTCGGCGAACCGGAACAGGAACGATCCTGGCGGCAGGTACGACGTCAACGGGTTCTGCGTTTCCCGGCACTTGAAATAACCCTTTAGTGCTTTTAAACTTTTAATTCGGCGAAGCCGAAATTTTTTTGGGAGAGGGGGGCGTCGGGCAATCATCGGCGTTTTTTTACACGGGATATTCCGTTTTTTACACGGGATATTCCGTGTGCCTGGCCGTGGGCGGTGGTGGGCGGCCGCGGGTGTCCGCGGGGTAGAGACGCGATGCATCGCGTCTCTACGGCCACCCACGCATCGCGTTTGTACGTCCGGCGCCCCGGCCGCGGGGTAGAGACGCGATGCATCGCGTCTCTACGGCCACCACCCGCGCATCGCATTTGTACGTCCGGCCCCCGCGTGCGGGCAATCATCGGCGTTTCTATACATGGGATATTCCGTGTGTCTGGCCGCCCTCAGATCCATGCAGGGCCAAAAAATTTATCGTTTTCCCAGTTCCGAGGATTGTTGGCGATATACTGGGAAATACGTTCAAACGATTCCATATCGTGAATAATATGGTCGTGAAATTTGGGTTGCCATCCAAAATGGGGGTTTATTTGACGCGCCTGTATCGTTACTGCCGATTTGAATCCACGAACAATGGACGCCAGATTTTTGGATTGTGGTCCGAAAAAGTTTTTAGGAGTGTGGATAGAGCCGGTTGACGGCGTATCAGGTAGTGTGGCGGAGGTGCGATGTATCGAATTCCTGTGTTCGTTTCCGCGTTCTCCCGGAGTGTTGAACAGATTTTTTCTAATTATGATGATGCCGTGCAAGTGGTTGGGCATTATTACAAATTCTCCAAATTTTAAATTCATATCCAATCTTATATCCGCGGTCTTTATCCATTCCTTTTGTGCGATTATTCCAATTTTATTCAATATCATTTGTTTGTTTTCAATTTCGCCAAAATAATGTAAGCGCCCGCGGGTGCAAATCGTGATGAAATAAGCTGCTTTCCATCCGTAATCCCACGATTGCAATCGCGCTGAAGGGATACGGTATTTATTTCGGTATTTTCCTGTCTTCATATTAAAAAATATCTCCGAATGAGGCGTCCAAGGCAGGGTCTTATTCATCTTACGGTAATGTGTTTTCGGTCAATCCTCTGGACAGATATTCTTGCAATCGCAATATTCTACCCCGAACGGACAATTTTCCGCATTATAGGAACAAAATTCGATCGCGTTAACGCCATGTTCCATTAACATCACAGGTTCGGCCATACGCTGTAGCATGATCGGATAAAACCTCCGGGCTGGCGTTTTTTTCGGCATCGTCGGTATAAAATTATGCGCTGCCCACAACCGGGCAAGTGTATCCACTAGCGCCCGGGCTTGCTCCTCTGTCAATTGTTCGGCCGGCGGAAATTGATTTGGTGTAAAGCCAAAATGCTCGAACATGTTGACGGCCGCCATACCGTGCAGCCAGTCCTCCATTTCGCTGATGGAGGCTTCAAAATCATCGAGATGCTCTTGCGGCGATGCCTTTTCATCGTAACCTGCCGGTGGCTGGTGCAGGGCGTCGCGAAAACCAGCCTGATAATAATGCGGCGAACAGTGATTCCAGCGGGCGAGGATGGCAGACTCAAGGGCAGAGCGGAGTTGCATAAGGTAGGTTTCCATATTTTTAATATGTATTGAATAGGTTTATAATCAGGTTTACCATGAACTTTTTGTCATCCGGATTGCTTCGTGCCGATGGAAATCGTGACAGCCAAGCCCAATTTTTTAACAAAAATCGCTTAGTCGCAGCAATTTTTAAAACATTTCGTGGCGTATGAAAAATATTTATTTTAATTCAATATTTTATTAAGATATTGATTATCTTAATTTTAGAATAAAAAAATTAGTTTTTTTAGGGCTTCCTAAGGCGCCCCTCCACACGTTTCTCGCCAAAGCCCCAAAAAAGGCGTTTTTTATTTCTGCCTTTTTTAAAAAGCAAAGCCGAGGCTATACAGGAGAAAAAGCTGCAAAGCAGCCCAGCCTCATTTTTCTAAACAGTCTCAATAAACCCAACCGGCTACCTCGTCATTTCCCAAAAAATCCCCAATCCCCAATCCCCAATCCCCAATCCCCAATTTCCTTATCTTCGCCCCGTCAAAACCCACGCCCGTATGCAAGTCCACTTTCACCTCTACTACCGCACCCAGCCCGGCGAATCGCTCTGGCTGCGACCCGGCCCGGACGCCGAGCCGCTCCCCATGGAATACCTCAACGAGGAAATGTGGGGCCTGCGCTTGGATATCGCTCCCGACGGCGCGGAGGCGCTGCCGTACCAATACCTGTTCCAAGATCGCAACGGCAACCGGGAGGCGGAATGGGAAACGCGCCGAACGCTGCCGCTCCAAGGGCTGCCCTTCGATACGATCTACACCTTCGACGCCTGGAACCCGCCCGGCGCGCCGGAAAACGCGTTCGATACGCAGCCGTTCCGCAATATTTTTCTGCGCCGACCGCCGGCAGCAAACCGCCCGGCCCCAAGCGCTTATACGCATGTGTTTCGCGTGAAAGCGCCGCTCTTGCAAGCCGACGAACGCCTCTGCCTGCTCGGACACGGGCCGGCCCTGCGCAGCTGGGATACGGCGGCGCCGCTGGTGCTGCAGGAGGAGGACGGCTGGTGGACGATCCGGCTGGACCTCGCCCGCGAATACTTTCCCCTGGCGTATAAATACGGGGTCTGGAATGCCCGCACAAATAAATTCCTCGGCTTCGAAGCAGGCGATAACCGCACGCTGTACCACGCCGCCGCAGGCTGCCTGCTCCACGACGGGTTCGCCCGGCTGCCCCACGATACCTGGCGCGGCGCCGGGGTGGCCATTCCGGTCTTTAGCCTGCGCTCCGAACAGAGCTGGGGCGTGGGCGAATTCGCCGACCTGCCGAAACTCGCCGACTGGGCGCAAGGGGTCGGACTCAAACTCCTGCAACTCCTGCCGGTCAATGATACCTCGGCTACCGGCACGAAATCCGACTCGTATCCCTATGCTGCGATCTCGGCGTTCGCGCTGCACCCGATGTACCTCCACCTGCCGCTCGTAGCCGGAAAAAAACACGCTGCCCTGCTCAAGCCTTTCCAAAAAGAAGCCAAAAAACTCAACAGCCTGCCGGCAGTAGATTACGAGGCGGTCATGCAACTCAAATGGACGGCAATCAAAACGCTGTTCGAAGTCGAAAAAACGCAGTTTTTGCAAGATAAAGACTTCAAAGCGTACTGGCAGTCCCAGGCGCACTGGCTCAAGCCCTACGCGGCCTTCTGCTGCCTGCGCGACCGGTTCGGCACGACGGATTTTAACCAGTGGCCGGAATACCAGACTTTTCAAGCCGACTCCATCGAGGAACTAGGCGCCCCCGGCTCGAAGTATTTCGACGGCGTCGCGCTCCACTATTTTGTACAATGGCATCTGCACCTGCAACTGCGCCTGGCTGTCGAGCACGCGCATGCAAAAGGACTCGCGCTCAAAGGGGATATTCCGATCGGGATTTACCGGTACAGCTGCGACGCCTGGACGGCCCCGGAGCGCTATTTCATGGATCAGCAGGCCGGCGCGCCGCCGGATGATTTTGCCGAAAAAGGCCAAAATTGGGGCTTCCCAACCTACAACTGGGCGCACATGAAGGCAGATGATTTCGCCTGGTGGCGCAGCCGCTTCCAACAAATGAGCCTCTATTTCGACGCTTTCCGCATTGACCATATCCTCGGCTTTTTCCGAATCTGGAGCATCCCCGCAGGGGCGGTGGAGGGGATTCTCGGACACTTCGTGCCTGCCATCCCGGTGTCAGAACAAGAACTCCGGCAAGCCGGCATCGCTTTTCACTACGACCGCTTCTGCCGGCCCTGGATCACCAGCCGCATCCTGGCGGAAGAGTTCGGCGCGCTGGCCGACATGGTGAAAACGCAGTTTTTGCTCGAATCCCGCACGGACGTCTTTCAGTTTCGCCCCGAATTCGCCACGCAAATGCAGGTGAAACAGCACTTCGCCGCGCTGCCGGATACGCCGGATAACCACAGGCTGCAGGCGGGCCTGTTCAACCTGCACGCCAATGTCCTCCTCCTCGATACGCCCGAACACCCCCCGGCGCCCGGCGCGGGCTGGCACGGCGCTTTCCGCTTCGGGATCGAAAAAACCCGCTCTTTTCAGGAACTGGATCACGCCACCCAGGCGCGCCTGCAGGCTTTGTATGTGGACTATTTTTTCCGACGCCAGGACGATTTTTGGCAGGGCGAGGCGCTGGAAAAACTCCCGGCGCTCAAACGCGCCACGGAAATGCTGATCTGTGGCGAAGACCTCGGGATGGTGCCGCATTGCGTGCCCGATGTCATGGCGGCGCTCGGTATCCTTAGCCTGGAGGTGCAGCGCATGCCTAAAAAACCCGGCGCCCGGTTTTTTCACCCCAAAGACGCCCCGTATCTCAGCGTCGTCACGCCTTCCACGCACGATATGAGCACGATCCGCGGCTGGTGGGAAGAAAACCGCGAAGGGACGCAGCAGTTTTACCAGGAAATCCTGGGCGAACCGGGCCGCGCGCCCTTTTTCTGCGAACCCTGGATCAACCGCGCAATCGTGCAACAACACCTTCAATCGCCTGCTATGTGGGCCGTCTTTCAACTCCAGGACCTCCTCGGGATAGACGGCAGCCTACGCCGCGAAAATCCGCACGAAGAACGCATCAACGTGCCCGCAGATCCCAACCACTACTGGCGCTATCGCATGCACCTAACGCTGGAAGCGCTCGAACAGGCCGATCAGTTTAATGGGGAATTGGCAGCAATGGTTCGATTGCGGATTGGGGATTTGGGATTTGGGATTTAGGCGATTGCGGATTGGGGATTGGGGATTGCGGATTTGGGGGCGATTGTGGGTTATTTTCTTCAGCGATCCCCAGAAATAACCCACAATCCGAAATCCGAAATCCCCAATCCGCAATCCCCAATCCCCAATCCGAAAGCGTTTGTTTTTTGTGTAAAAATGAAAAAAATGCGGTGTCAACGGCAAATTTTGTAGTTTCACGGCGAAAACACGCGAATCCGCGTAATTTTGCAGCCGATCGCCCAATGCGCGCTCGCCAGTTCCGCTTCAATCCGTCGTCATGCGCTATCTAATCTGGTTTTCGTTTCTGCTTCTTGCCTTGGCCGCCCTGCCGGCCTGCAAGGAAGACGCTGCGTCCGAAGGCCAGAAATCTCCCGCAGCCGCTAGTCCCAATCCTTGGAAAAGCAACGGCTGCGAACTGGTGACGGACGAGGAGGTGGAGCAGATATTCGGCATGCGGCGCAACGAGGATATGCTCAACACGCAGTCGCTGCCGGATAAATGTTTCTGTCTGCGCATCTGGAATAAACCCGACTGGCGGGAACGCGAAGCAAATAATGAAAAACCCGGCATGCCTTACCGGGAACCTCGCACGACGCTGGTCGTGCAGGCGTTCGACTACGGAACGGAGGAAACCGCCCAGGCGCAGTTCGAAATGCTGGAACGCGACCGCCGCGATACCTATGAGGCCGAGGTCAAAGGTGTGGGCGATGCGGCGCTCTGGAGCAGCTCCACCGCTACGCTCGTCGTCCGCCGCCGCCAACTTATTCTCAATATTACGCTCGAATACGCCGACGAACCGCAGGACAACCTGCCCAAGGCGCGGGAAGTCGCCGCCGTCGCGTTGAAAAAAATGTAGCGCCTTTAGAATATGTCTAAAATGATATTTCTCGCTAATGTGAAATTCTTTTTCAGCCAACCTTCGTTCCTTTTTTTCGCCGTAATTAGTCCTATTGCGCCTGCAAAAAGCGCCCTGTCTGGCTAAAAAATCCTTTTTATCTTAGCAGAGAATATAAATTTAGACATGCACTCCTATGTACACGCCCGACCAGGAACGCGCGCTCTTCGATCGCTCTAAGGAGTTGCTCGCCGCCGCAAAAAACGCCCTGCAGGCCGAAGACCTCGCCGGGCTTGCGTACGACCTGCGCCGCGTCCTTCGATACCATGAATGGCGCTATTACGTGCTCAATGACCCGCTAATCAGCGATTATGAATACGATCAGATCTTCAGCGCGTTGGAGACGCTGGAGGAGTTCCACCCCGAATTGATCGCGCCCGACTCGCCTACCCAGCGCGTCGCGACCGACCTTACGGCGGATTTCGAGCAGGCGACCCACCTGACGCCGATGCTTTCGCTCGCCAATTCCTACAATGCGCAGGATTTGCTCGACTTCGACGAGCAGGTAAAAAAATGGTGCGGGCTGCCGAAGGACGCCCGCGTGGCGTATGCCGCCGAACCCAAATTCGACGGCGGCACGATCGCCCTGGTGTACGAAAACGACCAACTCCAGCGGGGCGCTACCCGCGGCAACGGCGAGGTGGGCGACGATATCACCGCCAACCTCCGCACGTTGCGCACGATCCCGCTGCAAGCCGATTTTTCCCGCTACGGCATCGCCCGGGCCGAACTCCGCGGCGAAGCGATTATCCGGAAAGATGTTTTTGAAAAAATAAACGCCCGCCGCGAAGCCGCCGGAGAAGGCAGTTTCGCCAATCCCAGAAACGCGGCTACGGGCGCGCTGCGCATGAAAGACCCCAAGGAAACCGCCGCGCGCGGCCTGGAGGCTTTCGTCTATCAACTCGGATTTGCCGCCGACGCCGACGGCAATAACCTGCTGGAACAATTTCCCAACCATTTCGACGCCATAGACCTGCTCGGAAACCTGGGCTTCAAAACGCCTGCCCGGGAAGCCGCCACGGGCGCCGCGCCGCCGGAGCGACAAGTCTGCGACGGCATCGAAGGGGTCATTGACTTTTGCGACCGCTGGCAGGCGTACCGCGATAACTATCCGTACGAAATTGACGGGATCGTGGTGAAGGTCAACAGCCTCGAATTGCAGCAACGCTGCGGCTATACCAGCCACCACCCGCGCTGGGCCATGGCGTTCAAATTCAAGGCCCGGCAGGCCGTCACGCGCCTGCGCGAGGTCGAATTCCAGGTGGGCAAAACCGGGGCCGTCACGCCGGTCGCCAAACTGGAGCCAGTTCAACTGGCCGGTGTCACGGTGTCCAATGTGTCGCTGCACAACGAAGATTTTATCAAAAGCAAGGATATCCGCATTGGCGATCACGTGCTGGTGGAACGCGCCGGCGACGTCATTCCCTATATCGTCAAGTCACTGCCAGACCTGCGCACCGGCGCCGAACCGCCGGTGGAATACCCCAAACTGTGCCCGGTGTGCCAATCGGCCCTCGTCCGGCCGGAAGAAGAGGCGGTCTGGCGCTGCGTCAACGCTGAATGTGAGGCCCAGGTGGTGCAGCGCATGATTTTCCATGCCTCGAAGCACGCCATGGACATCGAGGGCATGGGCGACAGCGCGATTCTGCGTTTTTACAAACTCGGCTGGCTGCACTCGATCGCCGATTTGTACCGCCTCGATTACGAGGCCATCGCACGGCTCGACGGTTTCGGCGAGAAATCAGCCGCCAACCTGCGCCAGGCGATCGAACAAGCGAAGAAAAACCCCATTTACCGACTGCTGCACAGCCTGAGTATCCACCACCTGGGGCAACGCTCGTCCAAATTGCTGGCCGCAGAAATCGCGCATGTGCTGGATTTACAGCACTGGGATTTGGCGCGTTATCAGGAAATCAAAGATTTTGGCCCGGTGCTGGCCCGCAACGTGCATACTTTTTTCCAAAATGAATCCAATCTGGAATTGCTCCGGACGATGGAGCAGCTCGGCGTCAATCTGACCCAAACGCCGGAAGACCGGAAACCGGAAATCGCGGCCACCGGCCCCTTTGCCGGAAAAACGATGCTGTTTACGGGCGTACTGAGCAGGATGACGCGGGAAGAAGCCGAGGCGCTGGCCGCGGCGAACGGGGCCGCGATCGCCTCCGGGGTGTCGAAAAAACTCGACGTGCTGGTCGTAGGCGATAAAGCCGGCTCCAAATTGAAAAAAGCCGAGGCCCTCGGCTCCGTGGCGATCTGGACGGAAGCGGAGTTTTTGGAAAAACTGGGAAATGGCGCATAATGCGCCATTTTTGACTCGGCGAAAAAATCCAGGCTCGCGCTACGACCTGCTGTAATTCGGCGATTCCTTCGTGATACTCACATTGTGCGGGTGGCTTTCCACCATGCCGGCGCTGGTGATGCGGACAAACTGCGCTTTTTCCTGCAGATCGGCCACCGTGGCGGCGCCGCAATAGCCCATGCCGGCACGCAGGCCGCCCACGTACTGGTGCATCACCTCCGCGATCGAGCCTTTGAACGGCACGCGGCCCTCGATGCCTTCCGGCACGAGTTTTCTCAGGTCGTCCTCCACATCTTGGAAATACCGGTCTTTAGAGCCGTGCTGCATGGCGCCCAGGCTGCCCATGCCGCGGTAGGTTTTAAACTTGCGGCCGTCGAAAATAATCGTTTCGCCCGGCGCTTCTTCCACGCCGGCGAATAGCGAACCGGCCATGATCGTGCTGGCGCCCGCCGCCAGGGCCTTGACAATATCGCCCGTGTAGCGAATCCCGCCGTCGCCGATAACAGGCACCCCGCTGCCTTTGATTCCTTGCGCGGCGTTGAGAATGGCGGAGAGTTGCGCTACGCCGACGCCGGCCACCACGCGGGTGGTGCAAATGCTGCCGGGGCCGACGCCCACCTTCACGGCGTCCACGCCAGCTTGTACCAGCGCTTGGGCGCCTTCTGCCGTGGCGACGTTGCCGCCGATGATCTGCAGGTCGGGATAGGCTTTGCGCAGGTTTTTGATGGCGTCCAGCACGCCTTTGGAGTGCCCGTGGGCAGTGTCCACCGTCACCACGTCCACGCCGGCTTTTACGAGCGCTTGTACGCGGTCGAGCATATCGGCGGTGACGCCGAGGGCGGCGCCTACGACCAGGCGGCCGAGCGGGTCTTTGCAGGCGTTGGGGAAATTGACCCCCTTCATGATATCTTTGTAGGTGATCAGGCCGATGAGGTTGAAATCATCGTCCACCACCGGTAATTTTTCGATTTTATTGCGCTGGAGGATGAGCCTGGCCTCGTCGAGGGTGGTGCCTTTGGGGGCGGTGACGAGGTTGCGCTTCGTCATAATTTCGCGCACTTTGCGCTGGACGTTGCGTTCGAATCGCAGGTCGCGATTGGTGAGGATGCCCACCAGGCGGCCCTTTTTATCGGTGATCGGAATCCCGCCGATGCTGTATTTTTTCATTTGCGCCAGCGCGTCCGCCACCACGGCGTCCGGATGGAGCGTGACCGGGTCTATGATCAAGCCGGCTTCGGAGCGTTTTACCGCGCGCACCTGGTCGGCCTGTTCGTCAATGGTCATGTTTTTATGAATCATGCCGATGCCGCCCTGGCGGGCGATGGCGATGGCCAGGTTTTTGTCCGTGACCGTATCCATGGCGGCGGACACGATGGGGACGTTCAGGCGGATGTTGCGGGTGAGGCGCGACGAGATATCCACTTCGCGGGGGAGCACTTCACTATAGGCTGGGACGAGCAGGACGTCGTCGAAAGTGAGCGAATCGCCAACAAATTTAGGGCGAGCGGGGATGCCGTTTGTTGATTCCATGCGCAAAGGTCGTTTTTCGACTTGAAAAATAGAACGTTAGCGGCAGGATTTTTTTGCGCGCGCACAGCGCCACCGTGCATGCCGGGTAAAAAAACGGCGTTTTCCGGTTATTTCCAGACTTCGAGGCGCCCGTCCCGCGCCAGGATCACCGTCCCGTCGCCGAGCCAGACGCGGTCGGCTGCCGGCGGGAAAGGCCGGCAGTGTTCGGGCGGAGGCGGGATGGCGAGCGCGCGGGCGCACAGTTGGCTGTCGCGAATAAAAAAGGCTTCGCGGCCTTTGAGGACAAACTGTCTTACGCCGGGCATCGCTACCGAGCGCGCGTATTGTCCGTAGGGGTCGAACTGCAAAGCGCCGTAGCGGGCTTCGGCGACGAGCACGCCGGTTTCGTTTTCCCGGATGCAGCTGATTTGCAGGGTTTGGTCGAAGAGCAGGTTCATGTCCTGGCTTTCAAACAGCGGCCTTCCGTCGGCGCCGATTTTTCGGAGCCGGAACCCCGCTTCGTCGTACAGCCAGAGGTTGCCGTCCTGGGCGGCGCCCACGGCGCGCACCTCGGGATAGCCTGCGTCAATCAGGTTGAGTTCGCCCAGCGTGGTCAGGCTGCGGTCGAGCCAGACGACCGTCCGAAAATCGGCGTACCACACCAGTACTTTCAGCGGATTGGTCACGTCGAGCAACGCAGGCATGCCGAGGCGATTTTGGGTGTAGCGCGTCAGCAGCCGCCCGTCTGGGGCGTATTTTTCCACGGCCATTTCCGGACTGATGAGGTACAGGTTACCCAGCGGATCGGTGACGGCAAAGTCGGCCCGAACCGCCAGCGACAATACCTGCCGCAGGCTGTCGCCAGGCGCCTGCGCGGCGATAAGTCCCGGCGAAAAAAACGCCAGAAGAAGCGTTGGGAAACAGAAAAGTAAATTCATAATTTCAGATTTCAGATTTCGGATTGGGGATTGAGGGCGGGTTATTTCCTCAAATAGTTCCGGAAATAACCTGCCATCGAATAAAAATCCGCAATCCGCAATCTCCAATCCGCATTTCATCGCATGTTTTCGTAGAGAATTTCCACCGGATGTTTTGCTTTCCTTCCGGTTCCGTCGGCGATTTGGCAGCGGCAGCTGGTTCCGGGCGCGGCGAGGATGGTATTGGCGGGTGCGTTTCGGACGGCGGGGAACAGGACCAGTTCGCCGATTTTCATGCTGATATCATAGTGTTCTTTTTCATATCCGAACGAGCCGGCCATGCCGCAGCATCCCGAGGGGATCAGTTCCACTTCGAAATTTTCGGGAAATCCGGCCACCCAGGCGGACACGTCCACGGTGGCGAGCGCTTTTTGGTGGCAGTGTCCGTGGAGCAGCACGCGGCGTTTTTCTTTGGTAAATCGGTCTTTGCGTATTCGGCCGGCCTGCATTTCCCGGGAGAGAAATTCTTCGATGAGCAGCGCGTTTTTCCCCAGCGCCTTTGCGGCTTCGCGGTCGGCTTCCGGTACCAGGCGCGGGTACTCGTCGCGGAAGCTCAGGATAGCCGAGGGTTCGATGCCGACCAGCGGCGTTTGTTCGGTGGCCAGCGGTGCAAAAATCTGGACTTGTCGAATCGCCAGCGCGCGCGCATGCTGCAGCAGCCCTTTGGAGATGGCTGCCCGGCCGCTTTCCGGGTGTGCGGGTATTTCTACCCGATAGCCGAGGCTGGTGAGCAGTTGGACGGTTTTTATGCCGATGTGCGCATCGTTGTAGTTGGTGAATTCGTCGCAGAACAAATAGACCGTTGTGATCGCCTGCTCCCGGGTGGGGTTGAGTTTGTTTCCTGTGCGCTCGAACCACCGGCGGAGGGTTTTGGTGTGGAGTGCGGGCAAACTCCGTTGCGGCGCCACGCCCAGCGCGCGTTTGACCAGTCCGCCGGTGAGCGGATGCGCGAGCAGGAAATTGCTCAGTCGGGGCAGGCGCGCCGCCAGGGCGTTGATATCGGCGATGCGGCCGAAAAACTGCGTCCGGAACGGCACGCCCCGGCTGCGGTGGTAATGGTACAGGAATTCGGCTTTCATGGCCGACATATCCACGTTGGAGGGGCATTCGGAGGCACAGCCTTTGCAAGACAGGCAGAGATCCATCACCTCGTGCAGGGCCTCTTCGTCGAAAGGATTGGTTTTCTCGCTGTGGGTCAGGAACTCCCGCAGGGCGTTGGCGCGGGCGCGGGTGGAATCTTTCTCATCGCGCGTGGCGCGGTAGCTGGGGCACATCGTACCGCCGGCAAAATCCAGCCGGCGGCAGTCGCCCGAGCCGTTGCATTTTTCGGCGGCGCGCAGGATGCCGCCCGCCTCGGAAAAATCGAAAACCGTGGCGATCGGTTTTTCTTTTTGATCGGGCTGGTAGCGCAGCGAGTGGTTCATGGGCGGAGCGTCCACGATTTTTCCCGGGTTAAAAATCCCTTTCGGATCCCAGGTTTGTTTGATTTGGCGGAGCAGCGCGTAGTTGTGCTCGCCGATCATAATCGGGATAAACTCGGCCCGCACGCGGCCGTCGCCGTGTTCGCCGCTGAGCGATCCGCCGTAGCGTTTAACGAGTCGGGCGGAGGCTTCGGCGATTTCGCGCAGGCGCTGCTGGTCGCGCGCCGTTTTGAGATTTAGGATGGGGCGCAGGTGCAATTCGCCGGCGCCGGCATGGGCGTAGTACACCGATTTTTGGTCGAAACCGGCCATCATTTTTTCAAAATCGCGGATATAGGCGGGCAAATCGGCCAGTTCCACCGCCGTGTCCTCGATACAGGGCACACCTTTTGCAGCGCCCGGCATATTCGAGAGCACGCCCAGTCCGGCGTTGCGGAGCTCCCACACGCGTTTGGATTTGGGTGCGGGCGTGATCGGGTAGGCGTAACCGTAGCCGCGGTTTTTTAAATCCTGGATCATCGCATCCGCTTTTGCGCGGGCTTCCTCCGGCGTTTTGCCGCGAAATTCGATCATGAGCACGGCTGCCGGGTCGCCTTCGATGAAAAAGCGGTTTTTCGACTGTTCCAGGTTTGCTTTGGTGCAATCGAGGATCAGTTTGTCCATGAGTTCGCAGGCGCTGGGCTGATGTTCCATGGCGACGAGCACGGCGTCGAGGCATGCTGCCATACCGTCAAAGTGGGGGCACACCACGACGTCGTGCGGATCGGGCAGGGGACTGACGTTCAGGGTGATTTCCGTTGTAAACGCGAGCGTGCCTTCCGAACCGGCGAGCAGGTTGCAGAAATTAAAAGTCGGGCCGCCAGGTGCGAAGGGTTCGGCCCGGAGCAGGAGGTCTATCGCATAACCCGTATTGCGGCGCTGGATGGCCGGTTTGGGGTATTGGCGGCGGATTTCGGCCTGATTGTCCGGATTGGACAGGATGGCGTTTATCTGGCGGTACAGCTGCGCTTCGAGCGTGTTGCCCGCTTGTTTTTCGGCAAATTCAGCGGTGGAGAGCGCTTTAAACCGGGTTTCGGCGCCATCGCTGAGCAGGACTTCCAGTTCCAGCACGTGGTCGCGCGTAGCGCCGTACACGATAGACGTCACCCCGCAGGAATTATTACCCACCATACCGCCCAGCATACAGCGGTTGGCGGTGGAGGTACTGGGGCCGAAGAAGAGCCCGTAGGGTTTGAGCGCCAGGTTCAGTTCATCGCGGATCACCCCCGGCTGCAGGCGCACGCGGCGTTCTTCCGGATTGATTTCCAGAATTTTATTCATGTATTTGGACACGTCCACCACAATGCCTGGTCCGACGCACTGGCCGGCCAGCGAGGTGCCTGCGGCGCGCGGGATAAGCGAGAGGCCTTGTTCGGCGGCGAACTGTACGAGCGCGCGGACGTCCGCTTTGTGCTTGGGGAAGGCGACCGCCAGCGGCATTTCCCGGAAAATAGAGGCGTCCGTGGCGTAGATATGGCGGTGGAGCGCGTCGAAGTGGAGCTCGCCGTCGAGGCGGGCCTGGAGGGCGCGGAGGCGGGTTTGCATAGAAAGGTTGCTGCGCGTTTTAAAGTTCTCAGCAATGCTGGTTGTGTCGTGTTCGGATCTGTGCGCTGAAAAAGCGCTTTTGATACTTTTTGTTTTGTTGGTTCTGGAATTTGGTACAAATATAACGCTGCTTACAATTCTCAAAGTATCTTTGCCGCGCTTATGCCCGCCCCCCTCCACCCGCACTACGCCCAACTGTTCGAGCTCCTGCGCCAGGAACGCGAAGCGGATCAGCGCGCCTTCCTGAAATCCGTCCGCGAACGCCCCCTGGCCGACCGCGTGGCGGAAGGCTACACCTGGTACCCGCTCCAGGTACTGCAAACAGGCTTTGCACTGGGCGAAAAAGCCTTTGTGGTCATCGAACGCACCACCCGGCTCAACGAGCCGCACCAACTGCGCGCCGGACAAACGGTCAGCCTCTTCACCCTGGCGCCGCACGTCAAACAAGCGGATAAACAAGGCGTGATTAACTACGTGGAGCGGAATAAAATGAAAATTATCCTCAACAGCCGCGATGTGCCGGATTGGCTGGATTCCGGCCAACTGGGCGTGGATATGCTCTTCGACGATCGGAGCTACGCCGAAATGGAACGCGCGCTGCTCAAGGTCATGCACGCCCGGGCCGACCGCCTGGCCGAACTCCGCGATATTCTGGTCGGCAAAAAACCGCCCAGATTCCTCGATACCGCCGCCCTGGGCCCGGCGGCCCCCACGCGCGACGAACTCTGGGCCTGGCATGAGCGCTACACGGAAGGATTGACGCCCGAGGCCGCCATGCCCCGGACATTTATCCCCAAAACGCAGCAGGTGGAAGCCGGCCTCAACGAGGCCCAAAAAGAGGCAGTCCGCCATATCCTTTCCGCCCTCGACGTCGCCGTGGTGCACGGCCCGCCCGGCACCGGCAAAACGACGACGCTCGTGGCCGCCATCCAGCGCCTGTGCGAACGCGAAAGTACGGTGCTGGTGACGGCGCCGAGCAACACGGCCGCGGATTTGCTCACCGAACGGCTGGCCGCGCAAGGCCTGCAGGTGGTGCGCATCGGCAATATCAGCCGGGTGGATGATGCGGTGCTCCGCCATACGCTGGAGGCCCAACTGGCCCGCCACCCGGAAAGCAAAAATCTTAAGAAGGTCAAACTCCAGGCCGCAGAGTACCGCCGCCAGGCGCGCCAACATAAACGCAACTTCGGCTACGAGGAACGCCGCGAACGCGAACACCTCAAACAACAGGCCCGCGAACTGGAAGCCTGGGCGAATACGCTCGAAAATCGGATTGTGGATCAGATTCTCACCGGCGCCCAGGCAATCACCTGTACGCTGGTCGGCGCCGCCAACCCGGTGTTGGAACCTTACCGATTCCGTACCTGCGTCATTGACGAGGCCGCCCAGGCCCTCGAACCGGCCTGCTGGATTCCCATGTCCAAATGCAGTCGCGTGGTGCTCGCCGGCGACCCCTTCCAACTGCCGCCAACGGTCAAAAGCCTCGACGCGGCCCGCGGCGGACTGTCGCGCACGCTGATCGAGCATTGCCTGGAGCGCTTCCCGGATCAGGTGCGCCTGCTCAATGTGCAATACCGTATGCACCAGGCTATTATGGGCTTCTCCAACGCCTGGTTCTATGGCGGCGCGCTGGAAGCACACCATTCGGTCGCCGACCGGCGCCTCTACCTGCCGCTGATGCAAATGCTGGATACGGAACCGGTTGTGTTTATAGATACGGCCGGTTGCGGATTCGAAGAGCAAAGCGCAGAAAACCCAAACCGGCAAATGAGCCGCTACAACCCGGAAGAGGCGCTGCTGGTGCGCGAACACCTGCTGCAACTGCTGGCGCATTTTCCGCCCGAACAATCGCCTTCGATTGGCATTTTATCGCCCTACCGCGAACAGGTTAATTTTTTCAACAACTTGCTGCTCGACGACCCTGAACTGGGAAGGCTGTTCAAAAAAAATACCACGCCGACCGATGAGTCCGTGGATGTGCAATCCGCCGCAGGCGCCATCAATACCATTGACGGTTTTCAGGGCCAGGAACGGGATGTCGTCTATATCAGCCTGGTGCGCTCGAATCCGAAACATGAAATCGGTTTTTTGAACGATTACCGCCGCATGAATGTCGCCATGACGCGCGCCCGCATGCTGCTGGTGGTGATCGGCGACAGCGCCACCATCGGAAAAAACACGTTCTATGAGGCGTTTATGGCGTATTGCGAACAACACGGACGGTATGAAACCGCGTGGCAGTATCTGAAATAGCCGATACGCCTGCATGCCTGTGGCGGCTTCAGATGATTTTTGCCGGCCTTGCCGGACAATACCCAGGTTTTTGGTAAATTTGCCTGAAAATTCCCTGTCGATTCCTATCACCGGTGCGCGTTTTCCGTCGCCACAAATTCATTTTTATGGTAAAAAAATATCTTTGGGCTATTCTGGTAGCCATCCTGCTCGGAATCCAATTGATTCGACCCGATTTCCAAAACCCTGCTTCCGATCCGGCTCAGGATTTTAAGGCGATCGCCAAGCCGCCCGCTGAGGTTGCCGCGATCCTGGACGCTGCCTGTTACGACTGCCACTCCAACCAAACCCGCTACCCGTGGTACAGCCAGATCGCGCCGGTGTCCTGGTGGCTGGCCAACCATGTTCGTGAAGGCCGGGAACATGTCAATTTTTCGAGTTACGGGGCCTACAGCGCGCAAGACCAGGCTGAAATCCTGGAGGAATCTGCGGAGGTCGTCTCCAAAGGCGAAATGCCGCTCAAGAGTTACACCTGGACGCATGCGCCCGCCCGCCTGAGCGATGCGCAGCGCAAGCAGTTGGCGGATTGGTTCAACGCGCTGCCCGGAGGCGGCTCGTCCGTACCCCATCACGACGGCGGTGAAGGACATCAGGAGTCTGAATAGACGGTCGCAGTTACTCGCTATTTTCGGAAAAAAAAATATTTATGGATCAAAAAACGATCATCATCATTGGCGCCACCACGGGTATCGGGTACGCGCTGGTTCAGCAGTATTTGGCGGCGGGTTGGCGCGTGGGCGCCACCGGCAGGCGCATTGAGCTACTGGACGCGCTGCAGCAGGCGCATCCGGACGCACTGACGTTGCAGAAACACGATGCGACGGCCCCCGACCAGATTGGCGTGGTGGAATCGCTCGCGGATGCGTTGGGCGGCGCATCTCTTGTGGTGTACAACGCCGGCGTTGGGCAAACGAACAAGCAGATGGACTGGGCGCCGGAGGCGCAGACCGTGCAGGTGAACGTGGCGGCATTTGCCGAAACCGCCGCTTGGGCGTACCGCTATTTCAGCGGGCGCGGGCGCGGGCATTTCGTGGGGATCTCCTCCGTTGCTGCGCTCATTCCGAATCCGACGGCGCCGGCGTACAGCGCCTCCAAGGCATTCATGTCGCTGTACCTGGAAGGGCTGCAATGGCGCGCGGCGCGGCGGAAACCGGGGATTTACTTCACGGAAATCCGGCCGGGTTTTATAGATACCCCGATGACGGAAGGTCAGCCGGGTATGTTTTGGGTTATTTCGGCTGCGCAGGCGGCCCGGCGGATTAAAAAGGCGGTTGACCGGCGCCGGCGCGTCGCCTACGTGCCGCGCCGCTGGCGGCTGATTGCCGGCCTGTTGTTGTTGTGGCGGTTGGCGCGGAACCGCTGATTCGGGCGGCGCTTCCCGCTAGACCTGGTCTCATTGGTCGTATCGGTGCAGGCCGTAGCGCTCGATGACGCCGATGAGTTTTTTGTCGTAGTTTTGATCGGTGGCATAGCCGATTTCTTTCAGTCCGACCGCCCATTTTTTGTAATTTTTGCCGTGTTTTTTGAGTTTGGCATAGCGTCCGGTAGAGATCATGCGGCTGTGCGCGCGCCAGCTTTCCCAGGCGTTGGGGAATTTTCGGAAAAAATCCTTGTGCGAGTCGTCCGAATGGTTCGTGCAGTGGCCCTTCCGGCAGTTTCGTTGAAAGCATTTGATCCCGAAGTGGTTGTTGTTATTCCTGGCCAGTTTGCTGGCGCCGGCATTGCTTTCGATCAGCCCTTGTGCCAGGCTGATGCTGGCCGGCACGCCGTATTTTTCCATTTCGGTTTGGGCAATTTTGCGGAATCGGGCGATGTAGGCGCTCGTTTGGTCGTCGGGCTTTTCGATCGGAAGCGCAGCGGGCCTTGGTGTTGACGCGGCGTCGGGGCGTTTTTTGGGTTTTCGGGCCGGTTTTGGGCGCGGTACCGGATGGCTTAGGCCGGCTCCTTCGAGTGTTTGTTCGGCCAGAATACTTTTGCCGTAGGCTTCTTCGGGTTGTTTTTCTGCCGGCGTCCAGATATCTGTTTCCAGCACGCAGTACAGGCCTGCGGCGACCGTCAGCACGCGGACGAGCGTGCGCCCGCGGAACAGCCCCAGCGTCAGCCGGTCTGCCTGGAAACGCAGCGCAATCCACCAGCGCCGGAGGCGGATTTGGATTTGAAGGAGCAGCACGCCCACCGGGATTTCGTTGGCCTGCGGGCCGGGCTGCCGCTCGCTTACTGGATATTTTTGCCGGACAGGGCGCTTAAAAAATGGATTATTGCTGTTTGAATTGTTTTCCGGCTCGGTGAAAAGCTTTGTTTTTCCCATGACTTGCCAGATTTTTTATCTTTTATTAAAATTCGCGACTGCAAATATAAAACAAAAAGTGTTTAAAAAGCAAGTTTTTTTTTAAAACAAAAAATTTATCTGCATTGATTCCTACCGTAGGCAACGCGCCCGCATTTTTTTTTCGTCTGTACAGGCAGCGTTTAACCCGCCGCAGGCGTTATACCTTTGCAAGCGCCTCCGGATAATAATTATTTTGAACCGGTACTCAACCATGGATATTGCCATTCATTTGGAAGGCAGCGAACAGCAATTGATCGGCGCGCTCGTCCGGCAGGAACGATGGGCGCAGCAGCAGTTGTATGAAGCCTGCTACGGGAAGATGATGGGAATTTGCCTGCGGTACGCCGGATCGAAAGACGAAGCGCTTGACCTGCTGCATGAAGGATTTATCAAGGTATTTCAACACATCGGTCGGTACAAGCCGGGCGCCCCGCTCGAGGCCTGGATTCGCACGATCATGGTGAATACCTGCATTGATTATTTTCGGAAAAATATGCGGCGTAGGACGGACGATTTGGAGCAGGCGCGCGAAGTCTGCGTCGGCGACCCGGACGCTCTGAGCGCGCTGACGGAAAAAGAAATTCTCGCGGCGGTGCAGGAACTGTCGCCCGCCTACCGCGCCGTATTCAACCTGTATGTCGTGGAAGGCTACTCGCACAAGGAAATCGCCGAGGCACTGGAAATCACCGAAAGTACCTCCCGCAGCAACCTGGTGAAGGCCCGGATCAAACTCCGGGAGTTTTTTGCCCTGCGCCGGATGGAATTTGACGCCGACGAACTACCGCCGGATGAAACAGATCGTTAGAGCATGTCTAAAATTATATTTCTCGCTAATATGAAAGTCTTTTTCAGCCAACCTTCGTTCCTTTTTTTCGCCGTAATTAGTCCCATTACGCCTGCAAAAAGCGCCTTGTCTGGCTAAAAAATCCTTTTCATATTA
>JBEIDF010000035.1:0-26480 GCA_040383605.1 Lewinellaceae bacterium | reverse complement strand
TATAGAGACGCGATATAGAGACGCGATATAGAGACGCGATATAGAGACGCGATATAGAGACGCGATATAGAGACGCGATATAGAGACGCGATATAGAGACGCGATATAGAGACGCGATGCATCGCGTCTCTACGCCCCGATACGCCCGGCGGCCGCCCTGTGTCCGATTACACTAAATTGTGTTCGAATGCAATTTTTATCAGGCTGGCTGTGCTTTTGACGCCGATTTTGCGCATAATATTTTTCCGGTGCACGCTCACGGTTTGATCGCTGATAAAGAGCTGATCGGCGATATCTTTATTGCTAAACGCCTGGCCGATATAGCGCATGACCTCCATTTCGCGGCGCGTGAGGCCGTATTTACGCATGAACCGGTCGTCCGGGCGGTTGGCGCCGTTCGTTTCGCCGGCCGGTCGGTCGGACACGGCAACGCCCTTGCCCATGAACGTGTTGCCGGCCACCACCACCTCTTGGATAGCGCGGAGCAGTTCTTCCCGTGAAGAGTTCTTGAGCAGGTAGCCGTCGGCGCCGGCGCGGAAGGCCGCTTTGACCAAGCGCGGATCGTCGTAGGAGGTCATGACAATCACCCGGAGTTTGCCGGATGATTTTTTGAGTTCCGGCAGCAATTTAAGGTTCTCCGGATCCAGGAGGTTGATGTCCATCAACAAGAGATCGGCATCGTTATCCCGGATGAGGTCCAGGATCTGCCTGCTGTCTTTGGCTACGCCTTTGACTTCGCAGTGCAGCTGCGGCTCTGAGGAAGACAAGACGATGCGCAGCCCTTCGATGAAGATAGGCTGATCGTCGGCGACAATGAGTCGCAGCGCTTTAGAAGAGGAGATGTTGACCACCACGCGGAATGACTTTTATGAGCGATTATACGGCGTAAGGCACGCTTACCCGGCTCGTCGTCTGGCCCTCAGAGATCCATTTTTTGCCATAATCTTGGGTTTTTCTGCCATAAAGACAACAAAACACTTCGGTTGGCTGAAAATGAACCCTGTTCGGGCTCAGACGCGTCCGGCTACGTTCTTACTGTAAACCATTCTTACACCAATAATTGTACCATATATGTTTTTCATTATGATGCAATTACCTAAAAGTGGTAGTCGGTTGCGCGTTTAGGCTCGGTTGCATCGCCAGATCGCCGAGCAGTGATCCAGCAGGATATTTCCGCGGTATTTGAACAGGGTGCCGGGGGCGTAATAGGCTTCCAGCGTGATAGAGCGCACATTGGCGGTCGGGACGAATTGGAGTTTGTACGCTTTCCATTCGCTGTGGCTGATGAGGGGGGTACTGGTCAGCAGCACCGTTTTTTGTCCGGGCGTCTCGCCGCCCCAGACACGGAGTCGGACGGGCAGGTTGTAGCCCACATATTGGGTTGAGTGGGCGAGGAAAAGGGAAAATGTGTAGCAGGAATCTTTTTTCAGGGCGACGTCGAGGCGCTGGCCGACGTCCTCCACGGTGCCGTCCTCCCGCGTGACGAGTGCCAGGCAGCTTTGTCCGTCCTGAGGCGCGCACTGGACGCCCCAGGCGCCTGGCATGATATCCGGCGTGCTACCCGGCGTCGAGGTGCTCCAACCGGCAGGAGATGCGGAGGCGCGGGGCGTATCTTCGAAGGACGGATTAAAAATCCGGACGCTGTCCTGAAGCGCCGGTTGCTGCGCAGTGCAAAGCCGGACGAGGAGGAGGAAAAAGGCCGAGAAAAACAGGCGCATGTTCGGGTATTTATCAGTTGGAACAATAGTTGGCAATCCGGAGCACCAAAGGTAGGTTGTGCGGTGACAAATTTGCCCGGCTGCAAAGATTTTAGCGCGCGACCGCGCGTTGGTTACACGTCAATCTGCCGATGCTGCGCGCAGCCGGCGCGCAATATTTTCCCGCATTTCGTTCAGTTTTCCTACCGTTTCGGGTGGCAGCAGGAATGCCCGCATGCGCGCCGCCATATTTTGCGCCAGCTGCAGGTACGATTCGCAAAAAAAGCCCAACAGGATCATACCGCCCATGGCCGCCAGCGCCGGCAAAACGCCGCCGCTTACACGGAGCGCGGCGGCATAGACAGCCCAGATCGCCAGGGGGAAGGTTATTATCCCAAAAAATATTTTCACTACGGCGCTGTAACCCACGTATAGTTTCAGGCTTTTATTAACTGCCCAGGGGATAAAACAGGGTAAAAACCAGCAGGCAATAGCGGGTAAAAAAACGGGCGCGCCCAGGGTGAGCAGGGCCGATTCGGCCAGGGTAGCGCGGTACGGGCGGCGCGCGCTGCGCAGGGCGATGCCCTTGTCCGATGCCCTGTTTTCTTTTAAAACTTCAAAATAGGTATCCACGCCATGCCGGAGCGCCGCATCGTCCAAAAAACGAGCCGTAAAAAGCTGGGATCGGTGGAAACGCGCCGCCAGCGGAAGCGGGTTATCCTGGGCGGCGATTGCCTCCAGTCGGCCAATACAAACCTCGCCGGCCTCGTCGCGGGTATGGATAGTAAGCGCCTGGAGCTGCTGCTCTAAATGGGCGGTCAGGGCCTCAATTGCGCCTTCCGGGTCTGCTGTAAAATCCGCCGCCCATTGGCGGGCAAAAACCGGCGGTCCGGCCTGCACCACCACCTCGCTGCGAAACTGATCCGGCGCGGAATAGGAAAGGCCTACGGGGATAATCTTTACATCCCAAACCCAGTCGTTCCGGGATGCTGCCGTGAGGGCGATTCGGGCGGCGCCGGTTTTTAGAGGGCGAATGAAGCGATTCATCCAACTGACCCCCTCGGCGGCAATAAACAAAACATCCCCGCGCTCCAGGCACTGAAACGAAGCCTCAAAGGCCGCGCTGTTGTCCCGCTGCTCGCCCGGTCGCTGGTCTTCCGCGCGCATCACCGGAATGCAATACATGCGCCGCAGCAACCAGTTGGCGACAGGATGCCGAAATAATCCGTAATTGGCCAGAAAAAACATCTCCTGCCGGATTTCCACGCCGGCATTCAACACGTCCATCAGCGTACTCGGATGATTGACCACCACAATCGCGGGGCCGTCAAAACGAAAATGGGCTTTGCCAAGCACTACCCTGCGCCGATAAAATATCCGGATAACTAGCCGGAAAATCTGTTTGAGGAGGAGGTAGGCGAGGCGAAACATGCGTGAGGGGATTGGGGAATGCGGATTGGGGATTAGCGGATGACGGTGATGTCGCCTTCGTACAGCACTTCTACCTGGTCAACGAAGCGCACGATGGCATAGAAGGCGAAGACGCCGTCCAGGGCCTGGCCTTTGTAGGTGCCGTCCCAGCCGAGGTTGGGTTCGTTGAGTTCGAAGTCTGTTTTTTCAAAAATCAACGATCCCCAACGGTCGTAAATGCGCAGCAGGGCGATACTTTCGGCGGCCGGGTTTCCGAACAGGGTAAAATGGTCGTTGGGATACGGTTTAGCCGGCGCAAACACATTGGGGATATAGATTGGGCGTTCCCGGTTCACACGCACGCGCATAGTGTCGAAGGCGACGCAGCCGGTCTCGTCGGTAATTTTTACCAAATAAATTTGATCGCCGATGGCTTGCACGGTGGGTTCCGGGCAGTCGGCACAACTCAATCCCGCTGTAGGCGTCCATTCAAAAGTGACTGGTCGGCCGGAGGGGCCGGTCAGGGTAGCCGTTTGAAAACCGTATCCGAGGCTGATGAGCGTATCGGCCGGTTGCACGTCCACGATCAGCGGCGGCGGTTGGCTGATGACGGCCCGCACGGAGTCGGTGCAACCTGAAGCGTCTTTTATTTTTACCTGATAATCGCCGGCAGGCAGATTGACGAGGGTATCGGAGGGCACGTATTGCGCGCCATCCGGGCTAAAGGTGTAGGGCGGTCGGCCGCCGCTGCCTTCCACGCGGATTTCGCCGTCTGGCACGCCGTTGCAGCGCAGGTTTTGCACGTCTATCAGTGCCAGCTGCAGGTCTGGCGGTTCGTTGATGGTAATTTGCCCGGTGCGGGTGCAGCCATTGCCGTCCGTTGCTGTGACGATGTAGCTGCCCGGCGGCAGGTTGGTTGCCTCCGCTTCGGTTTGGTTATCGCTCCAGCGGAAAGAAAAATTCCCGACGCCGCCGCCGGGTTTGGCGATGCCAACGCCATCGTCCAGGCCGAAACAGGTGATATCCACCGATTCGGTCTCCAGGGTAACCGGCGGGTTGTCGGTGACAGTGACCACAAACGTGCCTTTGCACAGGGTAGCGTCTATGCCGAGGATGGTGTAAACGCCCTCTGCGAACCCGCCCTGGGTGTTGGTGGGGATGAATCCGCCGCCCCAGTTGAACTGGTAAGGGCCGGTGCCGTTGGTCACATTGAGCGTGATTACGCCGTTGGACTCGTCGGTGCATAGCGGGGGCGTGACGTTGGGCGCCACGCGCAGCTCCAGTTCTTTGACGGCCACGTTCAGGTCTGTTTCGCAATTATTGGCGTCCCGGATTACCAGGCTGTACTGGCCAACCGGAAGGCCGCCGAGCGTATTATTGGGCGTAAAAGGTCCGCCTTGCCAGCTAAAAAGATAAGGCGGCGTGCCGCTTTGGATATTGGTAATGGTAATCGCGCCGTTTGTGCCGCCGTTGCAGTCGGGTTCTGCGATCAGCGTATCCACTTCCACATCGGGATAGATCAGTACGGTTTGGATATCGGTTACTTTGCAGCCGAGGTCTGTCGTGATGGTCATAACTACCGGATGCACGCCCGGCATGGTGAAGCTGACGGTATGCGGCCCTTTGCCGGTGGCGGTTTGAGGCGTTGCATCGGCGCCGAAACTCCAGTTCCAGCCGGTGATGGCTCCAATAGGGAAGCTCGAAGCGTCAATAACCTGCACGGGGACGCCTGCGCACACGGCATTCGGCACAGTAGTAAAAGCGGCCTGCGGGCCCAGAAACTGTCCGGTGCCGCCGAACTCGATGGAAAAGCCGTTCCCGGTAGCCGAGAAATTATTGACGACGAGGGCATAGCTTTGGCCGGCCGTCATATTCAGCGGCGAGAGCCAGGCATTATCGTCTGCTTGCTGGCAGCCCGCGTCCTCGCTGGTGTCCGATTCGCCGGCGCGCAGCCCGGTCGGGCCCATGCACGGACTGGGGAAGTTGAAAGAGCCGGAGGCCATACATCGCTCCACGACTTTGCCCTGGCAGTTGCTGATGCCGTTGGGCAGGCGATACACTACGAAATCAAGGTCGTCGGGCGCATTCAGCGGCGTGAGGGTGAATTCCAGCGTACCTGATTGCGAGCAGGTCCAGACAAACCAGGTAGAGTTAGATTCGTTGTTCACCGGCGAGCCGTTGAAGAAGCAGGAGGCGTCGTCAATTTCTGTGATATTATTACCTGCGCCGGTGACTTTCTGTACGACGAAGGGTGATTTATCGCACAGGATGGAGGCGGTTGGGCAGTCGGAGGTGGGTGCGACCGGCGGGTTGTAGTTGTTGATGCAAATTTGGAACGTGCCGGTTGCGCCGTTCACGCCTTGTACCCGGAGGAGATAGACGGATCCGACGAAAAGGCCGCCCTGATATGCCTCCACCACATTGGCGCCGGCCGGGGCTGTTTGGCACTCCAGTTGGTTGATGACGCCGCCGCAGGCGCCGGAGTAAATAGCAACTTGCGGGTTTTGCAGCGTGCCGCCCGCGCCCTGGCTGGTCGCACCGCGCACCGTAATTGCTACGTCGGTGGCTTCTGCAGTAAAGGCAAACCAGACGTCGCGTTGCGTTGCGGCAAAACAAGTGGAAGGGCCATACGCGGAGGGCGTTGCGCCGACGTTGGTAAAGCCGCCTGTCGGGCTGCAGTAATTGAATACGTCGGTAATCACAATAGGAAAGTCGCACTCATCATTCGATGGTTGTGCAAAAAGTGCAGTGAGCGCGCTGCAACAGAAGAGAAGGACAAGTCCGGTGTGTCTCATGGAAAGGCTTTGAACAGTCGTTAGAAAAGCGGGCGCCGGGGCGATAGCGCGAAAAATCTTGTATTAGACGCAAAAACGCAGTGTTTTGTTGGCCAAGTCCGCGGTAAAAATTTCCGTAAATAGCGCGGTTGGTCTCCTTTTATCCAAAAAAACAGGTTTCGCGGGTCGGAACGCGGCGAATAATATCAAAGTACATGATTGGATAGGCCGGCGGTATGCTGCTTGCCGCGCGGCGCAAAATTCCGGAAAAAACGGGAAATAGATGGATCGCTTCCGGTAATAATAATACTTTTGCACCTTGGGCGATTACCCAATCTAAGACTTTCGTTATGCGGGCGCACATACCCAACGCGATTACCTTGTTCAACCTCTTCCTCGGCTGCTGCACGCTCCTGCAAGTGCTCAGCGGCCGGCCGGATTTGGCGCTTTGGTGTACCTTGGGGTCTTTCGCCTGCGATACGGCCGACGGGCTGGTTGCCCGCGCGCTGAAGGTTCAATCCGAACTCGGCAAGCAGCTCGATTCGTTGGCCGATGTAGTCAGTTTCGGCGTGGCGCCCGGCGCCATGTTGTATATGCTGCTGGCCGGCAGTCCGGCCTGGGCGGCTTACCCGCCCGCTTCTATTTCGTATTCGCTGGTCTATCCGGCGGCGTTGCCGGCTTTTCTCTTCTCTCTGTTCGCCGCCTATCGCCTGGGCGCCTTCAATGTGGATACCCGGCAGACGAGTTATTTCCTCGGACTGAGTACGCCGGCGGCTACGGTATTTGTGCTCGGACTCGCGCTGACGGCCCACCACAATCGGTTCGGCCTGGGCGATTGGTTGCAGCACAACAGTTGGTTATTGTATGCGATCACCGGCGCGTTGTCCTGGCTCATGGTTTCGGGTATTCCATTGGCCGGACTTAAGATCAAAGGATTTCGTTTGCGCGGCAATGAAACCCTGACTATTATGTTGGCGCTGTTCCTCATGCTGCTGCTGGTGGTCAAGGAACTCGCTTTTTGCCTCATTATCCTCGTCTATATCGGGTACTCCGTCGTGAATAAAAAATCTTTTACCTGA
Organism: Lewinellaceae bacterium; assembly: GCA_040383605.1. Classification (GTDB taxonomy): domain Bacteria; phylum Bacteroidota; class Bacteroidia; order Chitinophagales; family Saprospiraceae; genus M3007. The sequence goes on along the minus strand of JBEIDF010000035.1, from coordinate 19,520 downwards.
AATAAGCGCGTTTTAGCAAGCCATTCATCCGCCATGAAATTTATCGCAGACATCCGCATCATGCCCCACAAGGAACTCCTGGATCCGCAGGGAAAAACCGTTTTGAACAACCTCGCCCACCTCGACGTGCAAGGCGTTAACGACATCCGCATCGGTCGGCATGTCGCCATGACCCTCGAGGCCGATTCCGAGGCCGCCGCCCGCGAGGTCGTGGAAGTGACCTGCAAAAAATTGCTCGCCAACCTGATTGTAGAAACGTACGATTTTACATTGACGGCGCAGTAAACAGCCGGCAGATCGCCTCATGCTCTACCTCGTCCCAACGCCGATCGGCAACCTGGAAGATATTACCCTGCGCGCGCTGCGGGTGCTAAAGGAAGTGTCGGTTGTGCTGGCCGAGGATACGCGCACCAGCCGCCGACTGTTCGACCACTTCGGCATTACGACGCCGCTCCGGTCTTTTCATGCGTTCAACGAGCACGCCGTGGTGGAAAAAGTCGCCGACGAACTGGCGGCCGGCGCCGTCATGGCCTTGGTGTCCGATGCGGGCACGCCGGGTATTAGCGATCCCGGCTTTTTGCTGGTGCGGGCTTGTGTGCAGCGGGGCGTCCGGGTGGAATGTCTTCCTGGCCCGACGGCCTTTGTGCCGGCCTTGGCCGCTTCCGGCCTGCCCTCCGATACGTTTCATTTCGAAGGATTCCTGCCGCACAAAAAAGGTCGGCAAACGCGCCTAAAGTACCTGGCTATGCTGCCCCACACCTTTATATTATATGAATCACCTTACCGGTTGTTGAAGTGCCTCGACGAATTGATTGCGCATTGCGGCCCGGAGCGACTGGCCTGCGTGGCGCGTGAGATCAGTAAATTTCATGAGGAAATTAAAACCGCATCACTGGCGGAGCTCAAGGCGCATTTTTCGGCCAAAGAGGTGAAAGGAGAAATCGTCGTCTTGGTCGGCGGCGCTTAGTGCGGTCAATCGTGCAGCATCCCCACGAACTGGTCGAACAGATACCGCGCGTCGTGCGGACCGGGCGCGGCCTCCGGGTGGTATTGCACACTGAAGGCGCGTTTGTTTTTGAGTCGGATACCCTCTACCGTTTGATCGTTCAGGTTGAGGTGGGTGGCTTCCACCAGGCCGGGTGCGTCGTAAATAGCCGATTCCAGCAGGCCAAAGCCGTGGTTCTGGCTGGTGATTTCCGATTTTCCGCTCAGCAGGTTTTTTACCGGATGATTGATGCCGCGGTGGCCGTGGTGCAGTTTGTACGTGGGGATTCCAACCGCCAAGCCGAGTAGTTGCTGGCCCAGGCAGATGCCGAATAGCGGCTTATCGTCGTCCAGCATTTTTTTAACCACCTCCACGGCATAGTTCATCGAAGCGGGATCGCCCGGGCCGTTGGAGAGGAAGTAGCCGTCCGGATTCCAGGCTTTCACCTCTTGGAAACTGGTTTTAGCCGGAAAGATTTTCAGATAGCAGTTGCGTTCAGCGAAGCAGCGCAGGATGTTTTTTTTCACCCCATAGTCCATGACTGCGATGCGGCGCGGCGCATCCGGGTTGCCGACATAGTACGGGATTTTTGTGGTGACGAGGCTGGACAACTCCAGTCCGGCCATCGGCGGCGTCTGCTGGAGCCGGTGCATCAAGGCGCCGATATCCGTTATTTCTGAGGAAATAATACAGTTCATGGCGCCGCGCACGCGGATGTGTTGCACGAGTGCCCGCGTATCCACGTCAGAAATTGCCACAATCCCCTCCTCTTCGAAATACGTCTGAATACTCTTATCCGCCGGCGCGCGGCTGTATTCCACATTGAAATTTCGGCAGATAAAACCGGCGATTTTGATGTGTTCGCTTTCTACTTCGTCGTTTTTGATGCCATAATTGCCAATGTGGACATTGGTGGCGACGAGTATCTGCCCGAAATAAGAGGGGTCGGTAAAAATTTCCTGATAGCCGGTCATGCCGGTATTGAAGCAGATTTCTCCGCTGGTGGTGCCGATTTTTCCGGCTGCTTTCCCGTGGAAGACGGTACCGTCCTCGAGCAGGAGAATGGCTGTTTCGACCATGCTCAAATTGTGGTTTAGCGCGAGTTGATCTTTCCAACACGCTGTATTTGGAGCGCAAAGGTGCGGCGTTTTTGCCGGCTTTCCAAACCGATTTTCCAAGGCGGTATTGGGATCTAATTGGGTTGCGTGAAAAGGGTTTTGGCTATTTTCCAAAAACTTAACATTAAATAATTGTAAAGTTTTTGACTTTTGCGGTGAATTATCGCCTGTGCAGGAAAACAGGGCCTTGGGGGCCGGGTAGCGGGCCAACCAAGCAGCTACACAAAAATACTATGAAAGATATTGCAAACTTGGCCCATTGGATGGAGCGGTTTAAGGGCAACGAAGAATTTTACGCTTTGCTGGAAAAATTGGAGCAAGCGGTCGAACAGCTGGCGCGTGCGCGGGAACACAAGCGCGCCGCCAAGGAAGCCTACCGTATTGCCATAGAAGACGCCGCTTTGTCCGAATTTGCCCGCCTGAGCCTGCTCACGCAATTCCGGCAGGCGAAGTATTTGTATTTGGCGGAAAAAGCCGGGTGCATTTTGTCCCGGTATGCCCTGGAGCATTGGCTGGACGAACACGCCGGCGGCGAGCGCAAAAGCAGCGGGAAAAAGAAACCCAAAGCACCCTAATGTCGGCAAACTATGCAAGCATATTTCGCTGATCAGGCCGGGTTGCGCGCCTACCTCGACGCCGCCGTAGATTTGTACAACCGCCCTGCGTTTATTCAGGATGATCCGATTGGCATTCCGCATCGCTTCTCCCGCCCGCAGGATCGGGAAATCATGGGGTTTTGGACGGCCATGCTGGCTTGGGGACAGCGCGCCACGATTATTAAAAGCGCGGACAACCTGATCCGCCTGATGGATGGCGCGCCCTACGATTTTATTTTGAACCATTCGGAGGCCGATCGCGCGCGGTTTGCAGACTTCAAGCACCGCACCTTTCAATTTACGGACAGCCTTTATTTTTTGACGTTTTTTCAGGCGTATTACCGCGCGCACGATTCCCTGGAGACGGCCTTTGCCCGGCATTTGGCGGCTGACGACGACACGGTCGAGGCGGCGCTGATTGGGTTTCACCGGGATTTTTTCGATCATCCCTGGGCGCCGGAGCGCACCCGCAAGCACATCGCCACCCCCGAGCGCGGAGCTTCCTGCAAACGGTTGAACATGTTTTTGCGCTGGATGGTGCGCTCCGACGACCGCGGCGTGGATTTCGGCCTCTGGAAAACGATCCGCCCCGCGCAGCTGCTGATTCCGCTGGATGTGCATGTGGAGCGGGTGGCGCGCCGATTGGGCCTGCTGGAGCGGCCGCAATGCGACTGGAAAGCGGTGCTGGAACTCACCGAGGCATTGCGCGCCTTCGACCCGGATGATCCGGTGAAATACGATTTCGCGTTGTTTGGCGCCGGGGTGCTGGAGCGGCGCCCGTGAGGCGTTTACACCGATACGCGCGCGTGTCGCGCCCGGGGCATTTTGCTCAAAACGCCTTTCGCCGCTCCCAGTAATTCTGATCCTCCAGTTCGTCGAGAATACCCAGATAATTCAGGTAGCGCAATTCGCTGATCTCTCCTTTCACGAGGGCGGCTTTGACGGCGCAGCCGGGTTCATTGCGGTGCAGGCAGGCGCCGCCGAATCGGCAATGGTCGGACAAGGCAAAAAGTTCGCGGAAGCTGTGCGCCACGTTTTGGGGGTCTATATTATTAAATGATAGCGTTTTTATTCCGGGCGTATCAATCAGATAGCCGCCAAAATCGAGTTCGAACATTTCGGCGAAGGTCGTGGTGTGCTGTCCTTTGCCGGAGTAGTCGCTGATTTCGCCTGTGCGCAATTCCAGTTGCGGTTGGATGGCGTTGACCAGGCTGCTTTTGCCCACGCCCGATTGTCCGCTGATGAGGGTAGTTTTGCCCTCGAGCAGGCGGCGGAAATTTTCAATACCGCCGTTTTCCGGCACGGACGTCAGCAGTACCTGGTATCCAATTTTCGTATAGACCGCCTTCATTTGCAAATAGACGGCCAAATCTTCGTCGTCGTATAAGTCCGCTTTATTAAATACAATCGTGATCGGTATCTCGTGTTTTTCCGTCATCAGCAGGAAGCGGTCAATAAAGCCTGGCTTCAGCGTGGGGTGGGCGACGGTGACGATCACCACGGCCTGGTCAATATTGGCGGCGAGGAGGTGCAGGTCGTGTTTGCGGCGCGGCGATTGCCGGGCCACATAGTTGCGGCGGTCGAGAATTTTTTTAATAACTCCGTGGTCTTCCTCTTGCTCCGGCTCTACCTCCACTTTGTCGCCCACCGCCACCGGGTTGGTGAGGGGGATATTATCAAGGCGAAACTTGCCGATGATGCGGCATTGCAGGATACGGCCGGATTCATCCATCCGGACGTTATACCAGCTGCCGGTTGATTTTATGACAGTACCTGTTGGCATTTTTAAAAAGTGTTTAGAGCGTGTCTAAAATTATATTCTCTGCTAATATGAAAAAGATTTTTTAGCCAGACAAGGCGCTTTTTGCAGGCGTAATGGGACTAATTACGGTGAAAAAAGGAACGAAGTATGGCTGAAAAAGACTTTCATATTAGCGAGAAATATAATTTTAGACATGCTCTTAGCGCCTGCATCGTTCTCCCCCAACGATCAAAGGTATGGAAATAGTTCCCGTTGCGGATTGAATCTGCGTGGAAGGTACGGTTTTTTGAGCGCGGGCTCCGCGTAAGCCGGGTATTTTCGGATCGGTGGATTGGCGCGCGGGTTATTTTTCCAAGTCTTTGCAAGCGCGGTAGAGATCCTGCCAGTCTTTGCGTTTGCGCGCGATGGTTTCCAAGTATTCTGTCCAGATACCGGCGTCTGTGCCGGCGTCTTTGACGATGGCGCCGGTGAGCGAGGCTGCCAGGTCGCGGGCTTGCAGGACGCCATTGCCGAAATGAACTGCCAGCGCCTGGCTTTGATGAATGACCGAGATGGCTTCGGCGGTGCTGAGCGTAGCGCTGGGCGACTTGATTTTTTCCCTGCCGTCCTCCGTCTTGCCGCTGCGCAGTTCGCGGAATATCGTGACCAGTCGGCGGATTTCCTCGAGCGGGGCGGCTTCCGGCGGCAGTTCCAGTGTTTTGCCGAGGGCGGCCACGCGGTTCTCCACGATGCGGATTTCCTCTTCCAGGCTTGCCGGCAGGGGCAGCACGACCGTATTGAAGCGGCGGCGTAGGGCTGCCGAGAGTTCATTGACGCCTTTGTCGCGATCATTTGCGGTGGCGATCAGGTTAAAGCCGCGGACGGCCTGCACCGCGTGGTTGAGTTCTGGAATCGGCAGCGTTTTTTCTGAAAGGATTGTGATGAGCGCATCCTGCACATCGGCGGGAATTCGGGTAAGTTCCTCAAGGCGGACGATACTGCCCCGCCGCATGGCCTCCATGACCGGGCTGGGGGTCAGCGCCTGTTCCGAAGGCCCCTCCGCGATGAGGCGGGCGTAGTTCCATCCGTAGCGCAGCGCTTCTTCGTTGAGGCCGGCGGTGCCCTGTACCAGCAGGGTGCTGTCGCCGCTGATCGCGGCGGCGAGGTGTTCGCTGACCCAGGTTTTGGCCGTGCCGGGCACACCCAGCAGCAGCAGGGCGCGGTCGGTGGCCAGGGTAGCCACGGCGATCTCCAGCAGGCGGCGACTGCCGAAGTACTTGGGCTCGATGGGCGTTTGCCCGGCCTCTCCACCCATCAGGTAGGTCACCACGGCCCAAGGCGATAAGCGCCAGCCATCCGGTCGGGGACGATTGTCGGCGGCAGCGAGGGCGGCGAGCTCGTGGGCGTAAGCGGATTCTGCGGTTGGACGAAGTAGCATAGGCGATTGTGGATTGGGGAATTCGGATTGCGGATTGGGGATTTGGGATTGCGGATTTGGGATTGGGGAGGAAATAACCTGCCCTCGTTATAAATCCGCAATCCCCAATCCCCAATCCGCAATTCCTACAGGTTTTTTATCATATCGCGCGTCATTTCGTCCAGGTCGAATGCAGGTTTCCAGCCCCAGTCGGCCCGGGCCTGGCTGTCATCAATAGAGCCGGGCCAGGAGTCGGCGATCGCCTGGCGAAAATCGGGCGCGTAGGCGATTTGGAAATCGGGAATTACTTTGCGGATGCTTTCCGCGATTTCTGCGGGTGTGAAGCTCATGCCGGCGAGGTTATAGCTGGTCCGTACCGTGAGCCGGTCGGCCGGCGCCTCCATCAGTTCGAGGGTGGCGCGGATGGCATCGTCCATATACAACATTGGCAGCCGCGTATCGGGTTTGAGGAAACAGGTAAAAGGCTTATTTTGAACGGCATAGTGATAAATATCCACCGCGTAATCGGTCGTGCCGCCGCCGGGCAGGCTTTGATAACCGATAATCCCGGGATAGCGCAGGGAGCGCACGTCGAGGCCATAGCGACGGTAGTAGTAATTGCCCCACAGCTCGCCGGCCACCTTCGAGATGCCGTACACGGTTTCCGGTATCAGCGCCTCGTACTGCGGGGTGTTTTCCGGCGCGGCTTCCCGGCCGAAAGCGGCGATAGAGGAGGGGAAATACACTTTGTCGAGCTGCCGCTTTCGGGCGGTTTCCAGCACATTGAACAGCGACGCCATGTTGGTGTTCCAGGCCCACATCGGGTCTTTTTCGCCTGTGGCCGAAAGGATAGCGGCTAAATGATAAATTTGGGTGATGCGGTACGCCCCGGCGAGCTCGTCCATCGCCTGTAAATCAAGCGCATTGAGGACGGCGGTCGGGCCCTCCTGCTCCGGCAAGGGGCGTAGATCGGTTGCCACCACGTTGTCTGTGCCATAAGCCTGGCGCAGCGCTTTGGTCAGCACGGCGCCAATTTGTCCGCCGGCGCCTACAATAAGAATACGGGTATCGTTCATTGCTAATAATATGGTCGGGCAATTTTGCCGGCGAAAGTAGGGCGGTCAGGCCAAAGCGCCAAACGCTAATATAGACAAAAACACAGCTTTTTTATCAAAATATAAATCGCAATCTCCCGACCTTTGTTTTTGCAAAGGTAAAAAAGCGCTTTCCGGGCAACCCGGCCGGTTTAAAGCGCGCCAAAACAACGCATACAAGGATATGGACATGAGGATTCTGATTTTTTTTCTGTTTGCCTGCCTCGCAGGCGCTCTTCAAGCCCAAACCACCCGCGAGGTGGAGCGCACCCTAAACTGGGCTGCGGGCGCTGATTGGATCGAAACGGCGGGCGGCGAGCGGCTCGAAGTCTGGCGCTTCGAAGGTTGCAGCCGCAGTGACGCGGCGCCCACGTTGCCCTTGTTCAACGAGCGATTCCCCCTCGAAGGACGCGCGGCGCTTTCCGCCGAACTCCTCAACACGCGCTTTGATCCGCTGCCCAAAAGCACTCAAACAGATGCGGATGCCATCGCAGGCGAGATCACCGTGCAAATTACCCTGGAACAGGAACGCGATCGCTTCTTCGCGCGGGTGAAATTTTTCCCTGTCCGAAAAAATGGCGCCGCATTCGAAAAACTAACCGCCTTCACCCTGCGGATCAACGCCACGCCAACACCGGCGCCGGCAGCCGATCGCGGCGGCCCGAATACCTATAACTCGGTGCTCCAAACCGGCGCGTTGTATCAATTCGGCGTAGCCCAAAACGGGATGTACAAACTCGAGTACAATTTCCTGAAATCTGAACTCGGTATCGCAAACCTGGACAATATTGACCCCCGTACCATCCGCCTCTATGGAAACGGCGGCGCCATGCTCCCGGAACGCACAAACGACGCCCGCCCGGACGATCTGCTGGAAAATGCGATCTTCGTCTCCGGAGAAGCAGACGGAAAATTTAATCCGGGCGATTATATCCTTTTCTACGCGGTCGGCCCCAAACCCGTCAGCTACCGACCCAGCCAAACCGACCCACCCCTCACGATCCGCCCGCATCTGTACGACGATTATGCCTGGTATTTCCTGAAAATCGGCGACGGCCCCGGCGCGCGCGTGCAAATGCAGGAAAGCGTGGACGCCGCCTACCTGACGGAACAGTTCGACGATGTGCAACGCATAGAAGAAGACAAGGTGAATCTACTCGATTTTGCCACTTCCGCGCAGGGCTCCGGCAAACGCTGGTTCGGCGACTATTTCCTCCAAACGCGCCAGCGAACGTATGAAATGACCTTCCCCAATGCGGTCGCCGGTACGCCGGCGCGCGTGCGCGCAGAATTCGCCGGCCGCAGCGCCGGCAGCAGCAGCGTCCGCCTGACCGTGGACGGCGCCGTGCTCACCCGAAATATCAACGCCGTCTCCGTCAGCAACAGCGAGGCCAGCTTCGCCGCCGGGGCAATCCTGTCCGGCGCGTTTAATCCCGACGGCGACCAGGTCAATATCCTGCTGGAATATCCGCAAACGGCCCAGGCAAGTGAGGGATGGCTGGATTACATCGAGGTCAATGTCCGCCGCCAACTCGTGATGAATAACACCGGATTAATTTTTCGCGACCTCCAAAGCCTCGGCAAACCTGCCGCACGGTACCGAATCAGCAGCGCAAATGCCAACCTGGAAATCTGGGACGTCACGCAAACAAACGCCGCCCGCAAACAAGCCTACACAGGCGCCGGCACGGTCGAATTTGGCGCGCCCGCGGATACCCTGCGCACCTTTATCGCGTTCTACCCGAACGCCAGTTTCCCCAAACCCGAAAAAATCCTGGGCGCTATTCAGAATCAAAATTTGCACGGACTGGATAATCTCCATCTCGCGATTGTGTACCACCCCGAATTTGAAGCGGCCGTACAGGAACTCGCTGCACACCGCCGGGCTTACAGCGGCATGGCGGTGGCCACTGTGCCGATCGGGCAACTCTATAACGAGTTCTCCTCCGGTGCAAAAGACCCGACGGCTATCCGGGATTTCGCGCGCATGCTCTACCAACGGAGCCCGGAGACGTTCGAATATCTGCTCCTGTTCGGCGATGGCTCATTTGACCCCAAAAACAATACGCAAAGCATAGATAATAAGGACTTTGTACCGGTGTTCGAAACCCTGGAGTCCTTCCACCCGATCTATGCGTTTCCTTCCGACGACTATTTTGGCCTGCTCAGCGATGGGGAGAGCGGCGCGCTGGACGGCGCGCTGGATATCGCCGTGGGGCGCCTGACCGCCCGCACGGCACAGGAGGCCGACGCGATCGTGCGGAAAATAATTGACTATGACAAATCAGCGGCAACACTGGGCGATTGGCGCCTGCGCCTGCTGTATATCAGTGACGACGAAGACTCCAACGCGCACATTAACCAAGCCGAAAAACTCGCAAATGCAGCGGAAAATACCGAAAAATGGTTCAATCTGGACAAGGTCTATTTCGATGCCTTCCAACAAGTAGCCACTACCGCAGGCGATCGCTTCCCGGATGCGAAAGCCGCCATCAATTCCGCGATCTTCAAAGGCGCCCTGATCGCCCAATACATCGGCCATGGCGGCCCGCGCGGCTGGGCGCAGGAACGCGTCATTGACAATAACGACATCGCGCAGTGGGATAACCCGAACCGCTACCCGCTGATTATCACCGCGACTTGCTCTTTCGGCGGATACGACGACTATAAAACCCTGACCGGCGGCGAACAAGCGCTGCTGAAAGCCAATTCGGGCGCAGTCGGACTGTTCACCACCGTTCGCGCCGTCTATATTGATGGCAATAACAAGCTGACCGACGCCGTGCAAAGCGTCATCTTCCAACGCGTCAACGGTCGCTATCGCACGATCGGCGATATCCTCAAAGATGCTAAAAATACCCTCACCGGGGGGACCGAAGACAATGCGCGCCGTTTTACCCTGCTGGGCGACCCTGCCATGTTCCTCGCACTGCCGGAGCACCGCGTGGCTACCGCCAAAATCAATGGCCGCCCCGTGGGCAGCGGCGCCCCGGACACCCTCAAGGCCCTGATGCCGGTCGAACTCGAAGGCGTGGTCACAGACCTCCAGGGCAATGTCCTCACCGATTACAACGGCAAAGTGACCGTCGCCCTATTTGATAAAAAACAAGAATTGCGCACCCTCGGACAAGATCCCGGCAGCCCCGTGCGCAGCTTCGGCCTCCAGCGGAATATCTTGTTTAAAGGCAGCGCCACGGTGCGCAATGGCGCCTTTACGATCAATTTCGTCGTGCCGCGCGATATCAATTACGCCTTCGGAAATGGAAAAATCAGCTACTACGCCGAAAACGGCACGCCCATAGACGCTGCCGGAGCAGACGAAACGATCATCGTCGGCGGCAACGCCGGCAGCAATGCCGTGCAAGATAACCAGCCGCCGCTGGTACAGGCCTTCCTAAACACCGACGCCTTTGTGTCGGGTGGTATCACGGATAATAACCCCAAAATTCTGGTGAAGTGCGCCGACGACAACGGCATGAATGTCACCGGCGTCAGCCTGGGGCACGACCTGGTCGCCGTGCTCGACGGCAACCAACTGGAAGCGATTATCCTCAACGATTTCTACGAAAGCGAACAGGATAATTTCCGCGGCGGCCAAGCCGTCTATCCCCTGCGCAACCTCACGCCCGGCAAACACACGCTGTACGCCAAAGGCTGGGATGTCGCCAATAATTCCGGGGAAGGGTACACCGAATTTTTCGTGACGGAGGATGCCAAGGCCGCGCTCGCACACGTCCTGAACTATCCCAATCCTTTTACCACGAATACCCGGTTTCAGTTTGAACATAACCTCGCCGGACAAATGCTGGACGTGCAGATCAGTATTTTCTCCGTCAGCGGCAAACTTGTAAAGTCTATTTTCCATTCCGCCCCGGCAGACGGGTATCGGGTGACGGATATTTCCTGGGACGGTCGCGACGAATACGGCGATCTGCTCGCCCGCGGCGTGTACCTCTATCGCGTGAAAGTGCGCGGGACGGATGTGTCCGGCAGCGCGGTATCGGCAGAAAGCGATTTTGAAAAACTGGTTATTCTAAAATAAAAGGCCTCCGGTCGGTCGGGGATTTTCTAAAGGTAGAAAATCCCCGACTGGCCGCGAATAATTCCCCAAAAATGCCTAATTTTGCACGCTTTTTGCTGTGTTGACAATTGATCTTGCTACATAAATCATTTTGATCCTTATTATGAAAAAACAACTTGCACCGTCGCTGCTGATCGCGCTGATCTTTCTGGGAAATTTCGCAATACAGGCCCAGAATTTTGAGCCGAAATGTGTAGATGGATACAACCCCATCACCGGCGAGCGCTGCGCGAATGCAGTCACGTCCGCCGTGCCGTTCCTGCGCATCGTACCCGACGCCCGCGGCGGCGCGATGGGCGATGTGGGTATTGCCACCGCAGCCGACCCCAACAAGATGCACTACAACCCCTCCGCCCTCGCGTTCGCCAATAAAAATGTGTCCGTATCGGCTACCTACACCCCGTGGATGCGTGCACTGGGCTTGCAGGACGTTTATCTGGCCTACCTCTCCGGCTATACCAAGCTGGATGAATTCCAGACACTGGGTTTCGGGCTGCGCTATTTTTCCCTCGGCGATATCGAATTCACCGACGAAAACGGCCAGTCGCTGGGCCAGGGCCGCCCGAACGAATTTGAATTTGCAGGCGCCTATAGCCGCAAACTGACGGACAAATTCTCTGCCGCCGTCGGCGCAAAATTCATTTACTCCAACCTGGCAACTGGTCAACGCGTGGAAGGTACGGAAATCAAACCGGGGATCGCCGGCGGCGCAGACCTGTCCGTTACGTATAAAACGCCCATCAAGGTGACGAAAAACGACTCGGAATTGACTATCGGCGCAGCGGTCAGCAACCTGGGGTCCAAAATTACCTACACGAACTCGATTAACCGCGATTTTATCCCGACAAACCTGGGACTCGGACTCGCCTGGAAATTCAACCTCGACGAGTATAACTCACTGACGATTACTTCCGATTTCAACAAGCTGCTGGTACCCACCCCGCGCCCGGATATTGACGAAGACGCCGATGGAATCCCGGATTACCGGCAACTCTCGCCCATCGGCGGCGTGTTCCGCTCTTTTAGCGACGCCCCCGGCGGATTCAGCGAAGAATTGAAGGAAATTACGACGGGCCTTGGCGCAGAATACTGGTATGACGATCAATTCGCGCTCCGCGCAGGCTATTTCTACGAGCACTACTCCAAAGGCAATCGCAAGTATTTTAGCGTCGGCCTCGGACTGAAGTACAACATCTTCGGCATCAATTTCTCTTACCTGGTGCCCACGACCAATCAACGCAATCCGCTCGATAATACGCTGCGTTTCTCGTTGCTGTTCGATTTTGCCGCTTTTGACGCGGAATAATTCGGAGCCTGTGCGTGTCGGATTGAAAAGATCAATCCGACACGCGCTAATCTCCGGTAAATATTTTCACGTTCCACCAGTCTGTCTCAATCACGGCCTGGTTTTTTTTGTAAAAATCCACCGCCGGCTGGTTCCAGTCTAAGACCTGCCATTTCGCCAAGCGGCAACCGCGCCGGCGCGCTTCCGCCAAAAAAGCGTCCAACAACAACTGACCAATCCCGCGCCGGCGATACGCTTCCGTCACCACCAGATCGTCGAGGTACAACATTTTTCCCTTCCACGAAGAATAGGCCATAAAATACAGGGCCATGCCGACCACCCGACCCTCCGTTTCGGCGATCAATCCCTCGAAAAGACCCTTGTCGAAATCTTGCCGGTATTCTTCTACCGTTGCTTCAACGGACTCGGGCGATTGCTCATATACCGCCAGTTCGAACATCAAAGCGTGCATGGCCGGTATGTCCTGTTCCGTAGCCGGACGAATGTGAATTGCTGTCATATTGTTGCATTGAATCTCCAAAGATATTGGCGTGCAGCGATATTCTCGCTGGCAGTACTTAAAAAGACTTGAAATAGAACTTTTTTCATATCTTCGCTACTGAAATTGCTCTAACGCGCGCGCCTGCACATGAAACGGCTGATCAACGAAGTGATGAAGCAGTATCTCAAACTGCGCCTCCAGCGGATACAAGCGTATATGCGGGATCCCGCCGATGCGCAGGAACGCTGGCTTCGAAAACTGCTTGCCACCGCCCGGCACACGGAGGTGGGCAAACGGTATGATTTTGCCCATATCCGGAATTTTGAGGATTTTGCCGCGAAAGTGCCGGTCAGCGACTACGATGCCGTGAAAGGCGATATCCTCCGGATGATGCGCGGCGAACGCGATGTGCTTTGGCCCGGACAAACTACGTGGTTCAGCAAAAGCAGCGGCACAACCAGCGATAAAAGCAAGTTTATTCCGGTTCCCTACGCCAATCTGTTCAATACCCATATCACAGGTACCTGGGATTCGGTAGCCCTGCTCTACCACAATAAACCCGATATGGAGATTTTCCGGCGAAAAAATCTCGTGCTGGCCGGCAGCTACCAATCGCTCCCCGAATACCCCAAAACGCGTTTCGGCGATATCAGCGCCGTCATGACGTATCACATGCCCGGCATCGGCCGGATATTTTACACGCCGGATTTTGAAACGGCCTTGCTGCCGGATTTTGAAACCAAAATTCAGCGGGTAGCCGAACTTACGGCCCAGCGGGATGACATCGTCATGTTCGGCGGCGTGCCTACCTGGCTAATCGTCCTTTTTCGACTGATTCTCGAAAAAACCGGCAAATCCAATATGCTGGAAGTCTGGCCGCATCTGCAGGCCTATATGCACGGCGGCGTCGGGTTCGAGCCGTACCGACAAACATTCCGGGAACTGATCCCCGGCGATCAGTTTGCCTACCAGGAAATTTACAACGCCTCAGAGGGGTATTTCGGCGCGCAATGCGACCTGCAAGTCAGCGACCTGCTGCTGTTCGCAGACAACGGCATTTTTTTCGAATTTATCCCGGCAGAAGGCTGGAACACCGACCATCCTAAAACCGTCGCGCTGGCCGATGTGGAAATCGGCAGAAACTACGCGCTGCTGATTTCCTCCAATAACGGCCTGTGGCGATACCAGCCCGGCGATACGGTGGTGTTTACCAGAAAAAATCCGCACTGCTTCCGCATCAGCGGTCGCACTAAGCAGTTTATTAATGTATTCGGCGAAGAGGTAATGGTTGGCGACACAGACAAGGCGCTGGCAGAAACCTGTCGGCAGTACCACGCAGTAGTCGCAGAATATACCGCAGGGCCGGTATTTTTTGCCGGCCCCAACAGCAAGGGCGGCCATGAATGGATCGTGGAATTTGAAAAGGCGCCGGCCGACCTGCCCGGCTTCCGCAGCGCGCTCGACCAGGCGCTCCAACGCATCAATTCCGACTATGAAGCCAAACGCTTCAAAAATATGGCGCTGGAACCGCTCCGACTGCACTGTGTGCCGCAAGGCACTTTCCTGACCTGGATGAAATCGAGGGGCAAATTCGGCAACCAAAATAAGGTGCCCCGGCTGGCCAACCACCGGCAATTTTTGGAGGAAATTATGCAACTCGCCGGCAGATTGCCGGCTCAGTAGTTATAATAATCGTTTATTATTATCCGCTCTGTCTATGATTACCCAAACGCGCTACCTGTTCCTGCCTATCCTTCTGATCCTCTCCGCCGCCCTGTCGGCGCAGCCTAAAATCCAGCTGCAAGACTTCGCCGCCGGCTTCGTGCGGCCCGTAGATATTGCGCACTGCGGCGATAACCGGCTGTTTATCGTCGAACAACGCGGATTGATCTGGATCGTGGACAGCCTCGGCAATAAATCGCCCGAACCATTCCTCGACATTGACGCCCGCGTCCGGTCGGTGCAAAATGAACAGGGCCTGTTGGGCCTCGCGTTCGACCCAAATTATGAAACGAATGGTTTTTTCTATGTCTATTACACCCGCGAACCGGATTTCGATACGCAGGTCGCCCGCTTTTCCCGCGACGCGAATAACCCTAACAAAGCTAACCCAGCCAGCGAACTCGTGTTGCTGAATGAAGACCAGCCGTTCACCAACCACAACGGAGGCTGTATGAAATTCGGCCCGGACGGCTACCTCTACATCGCACTGGGCGATGGCGGCTCCGCCAATGACCCGCAGAATAACGGACAAAAAAAGACGACTTTTCTGGGAAAAATCCTCCGTATCAATGTAAATGCGCCCGGCCAAACGTATGCCATACCCGCCGATAATCCCTTCGTAAACGACCCGGCCTACCGCCCGGAAATCTGGTCGCTGGGCTGGCGAAACCCCTGGCGCTTTTCTTTCGACCGCCTCACCGGCGATATCTGGGTGGCCGATGTCGGACAAAACGCCCGCGAAGAAATCTGCTTCGAACCGGCGGGAACCGGCGGCCGAAACTACGGGTGGCGCTGCTATGAAGGATTTAATAATTTTAATACGTCCGGCTGCCAGCCGCCGGCTGCTTTTACCCGACCGGTATTCGACTACCCCAACCCCTCGCTGGGCTGCTCGGTAACGGGCGGATTCGTCTATCGAGGCCAACAGTTTCCGGATTTGTACGGGCACTATTTGTTCACCGACTACTGCAGCGGCCGCTGGTGGGCTACGCGCCGCCTCAACGATACCACGTTTAACACGCAACTGCTCGCCGATTTCTCCGACAATCAGTACAGCACGCTGGGTGAAGATTCTAAGGGCGAATTGTACGTCGCCTCGCTGAGCGCAGGTAAAATCCAGCGCATCCGGGAACTCTGCTCCGGATTTCAACTGAGCGCCGATATCGCGCCCGCTACCTGCAATGGCTCGTTGGACGGGATCATTGACCTCCACATCGCCGGCGGAACCGGCAATGTCAGCCTCGCCTGGTCGCCCAACGCAAACGGACAGTCTGACAGCCTGATCGTGTACCTCAACCCGGGCGCCTACTCGGTGACCGCAACCAACGGCAATGGCTGCACGCGTACCGCCAGCTTTACGGTGACCGCCGCGAACGCCCTTCCGACGCCCGTCCTCAATTTCGCACCCGGCGATACGCTGCCGCCCCTGTGCGCGGGAGACAGCCTGCTGCTGGCCACCGCACCGCCGCCCGACGATCTCGCAGTCGCCTGGTATCGAAACAGCGAAAAAATACCCGGCGCCACGGGCGCCACGCTTGCCGTTACCCAGCCCGGCGCCTATTACGCGGTCTATACTTTTGCACTCTGCGCCTCCGACCCGTCTCCGGCTATCCAGGTCGAGGTTCTGAACGCGATCGCGCCGCCCGAAATCGCCCTGGTCGCCGGCCAGGCTATCCTCTGCCCCGGCGCGACCGCCACGCTGCGCGCTACCGCCGCGCCCGCCGGTTATTCCTATCAGTGGTATCGCGACGGCTTGCCGCTGTCGGGCGCTAATAACCAGGAATACCTGGTATCATCCGACACGATCGGCTTCTTTTCTGTGGCGCTCGAAGGCCCTTGCGGCAACGTCGTTTCCACCGATTTTCTGGTGGACGCCGAGGTGATCGCGCCGTTCGAAATTTCCCAGAACGCCGATACGCTGTCGGTCGGCTCGTGGAGCAGCTATCAGTGGTTTTTGAACGGCCTGCCTATCCCTGGCGCGACCGGCCCGACGTACGTGGCGGAAGAGAGCGGCCTCTATGAATGCCAGGTGCAATCGAATAACGGCTGCTTCTATTCCGTCAAACTGCCCGTAATTGTAAGCCAAACCAATCTGCCGGCCTCCGTGCGGGCGTTTAACCTGGCGCCCAATCCAACGGGCGGCCTGTTTGTCCTGCGTATGGAATTACAGCAAAACGCCGATTTGCTGCTGAGCCTGACCGACGGCGCGCAACGGGAAATTTTCCGCCAAAACCTGCAAGGTCGCCAAATCGAAAAAGCGATTGACCTGCGCGGACTGCCGGCCGGGATTTACCTGCTTCGCGTGCAAATCGGCAGTGAAGTGTTTACCAGAAAAGTAATCAAACGCTGATCTGATGGTTCTGCGGCAAAAACGGGTACGTTTTTTGCCGCAGAACCATCCGCCGCGTTTGCCCGCTTATCCATAAATCAACTTGGAGCCTATGAGACTACCTTACCTAACCATGCCCCTATGCCTGTTTCTGGCATGGACTTCCCTTTCTGCGCAAAATTTGCTGATCACTACCCAAAATCCGGACGCGCTTGCCGTTTGCGGCAGCGATACCCTGTCCGTTTCGCTGCTTAATTCCCAAAGCGCGACCATCGCCAACCTGACGGCGACCGTCGTGCTTCCATCGGGCATTTCGTACATCTCGGGAAGTGTGCAGGGCGCCTTCGAAAACAACATCACCGTGCCGAATCAACCCGTCTTCGGGCTGCAGGATCTTCCCGGCGGAACCACGGGAACATTTACTATTCAGGTGCGGGCCGATTGCGGCCTGGTGGAAGCCATCAACAGCGGGCAGCTGTTCGTCAACCAAATTGTGGCGCAGTACGCCGGCGGCGCCGAGCAGGCCAGCTCCCTGGCATATCCCGTCGAGACCGGCCTGCTTTTGATCCTGTCCGTCACGCCGGCGGTGCTGTCCGGCGAATTCGGCCAAACGCTTTCCCGGGAAATCCGCTTTCGAAATACCCGCCTCGGACAAATTGGCCGAATCCGGCTGACGGACACCCATGCCGCCGGATTCACCGTTGCCACGCCTGGCGCCGCCAACCAGAGCAATGTAAGCCCGACTTTCTTTGAAGCCAATTTTGACGGGAATTTTCTCTCCGCTTTCGGAGACGGCGATGCATGGCTGGAGTTCAACGAAGAAGGTGTAATTACACAGGAAATCACCATCAACGACTGCGGCCTGCCGCCGTTTGCCAGTCCCTCGGAAATCCGCTTAGCCTGGGGCTGCGATACGACAATCTGCCGGTACGACACCGCCGAGGCGGTCGTGTCTATCTTGCCCAGCACCCAAAACCCCAATCTTTCGTTTATCCCGAAATACAACCCACCGCGCAGTTTTTGCGGCGATTTTCCGGCAATCCAAGAGATACGGGTGGTCAATACGGGCAGTTTACCCGCCACGAATGTCGTTCTGGACGTTTATTCCGGCAGCCAAGACCTTTCCGGCTTCCTGCCCGGCTCTTTTGCGTATAAAAAAAGTACAGGCGACTGGACGCCCCTCAACCCCAACCTGGTCAATACTGGCACGCTCCTTTCCTGCGGGCAGACCGCCGCCTGGCGGGTGCTCGTGACGCTGCCCGAAGTACCCGCCAACGATACGGTGGCCTTGCGGATGGAGGCGGTGACCTGCGCGGAGGAATGCGCTTTTGTCGTCCCGCCGTACTATTTCTACACCTTGTACCGAAAAGCCTGTCCGGCTAATTTTCCGGTATCCGATTCGCTCGGGCTTGCGCCGGACTCCCTTGTGCTCGAGATGAAGGCGTATCCGGTTTATCAGATCGGCGATTGCCTCCTGGAGGGCGAGAGTTATCCGGTTGGTTACCAGGTCGAATCGCCCGCCCTGCTGACCGATACCGGCTTTCTTCAAATACGGCTTACCTTGCCCAAAGGAATCTATTGGGATTTTGGCTGCACGCCGCAGATAGCAGGGAATGCTGCCGTCTCCGTTACGCAAACGGATATCGGAGACGATATCCGGCAGATCGTCACCGTCTTTCAATTGCCCTTTCAGCAGGATTCGGTGGTGATGGATTTTTGTCTCGAGTATCTTTGTCAGCCGGATATGAACTGTATTGACGCGTTCTCCGATTGGGATCCGGAAGGCGTCAGCGTTACGGAATATTTCGGCTTGTGCGCCAGGCCCTGCGGACTGGAATTGTCCGGGTTAGCCGCCTTTACGCCCACGGCTGATGCCGATCCGGCCTGCGGCTTTTCGATCTGTGATGAATTTATCCTTTTTGTAGATAATTTCTGCAACGATGATGGCAGCGGCAGCGGAAATGGCGGCGGCGACGGCGGTGGCGGCGTACCCTTTGTTTTTGACTCCCTGCGCATTTCTTACGACGTTTACCGCACCAATCTCGGATTGGACGACTCGAATGACGACCGGGCGGCGGATAGCGCCGGCCCACCGACCGATTTACAACTGATCCGCCGCGATCGCTACCTGTCGGGGGATACCCTGCGCTTCGATCTGCGCGGCGTTGTAGTGAACGGGCCAATCAGCCAGGCGCCGATTCAGATATTCACCGAAATCATTGAAAGTGAAACAGTATTGGCCGGCGGCGACCTGTTCTCGGTCATTAATGGACAGTCTCTTTTTACCCACCGGGATTCTACCGCCCTGATCGGCGCGCGCCTGAAAATCCGAAAAGCTACCGGCGAAATCTCTGCGTGCGACGTGCTACCAATCCTAAAACCGCATCAGCGCTTCATCCAGCTAAAGCCAATTAACGTGGAGCCTTCCCCGGTTATTGACAAGCTGATCTCCATGAACCACCAGTTCCAACTGCCGTTTACCAATTGCTCGCCCGATGGCGAACCCTTACAGGCGGGCGACTCCCTGTTCTTGGAGGCCGATTTCCATTTCGTCCATAATTTTATTCCGCCCGCGCTCGTCCTGCCGCCGCTGGTCAATTTCCGCACCACACTTTGGTGGGGCGAATACGCCTGGACGTATCCCGACCAG
>JBEIDF010000034.1:0-27199 GCA_040383605.1 Lewinellaceae bacterium | reverse complement strand
TCGGCGCCGGCCTCGGTAGGGTTTTCGCCAAATTGCATCCCCATTTTCCGCCAGTCGAGCGGCGCCCAGCTTTGTCCTGCCGGGCACTGCGGCGCCAGCAGGTAGCAGGGGTAGCGCTGCAGGCGGTCGCCCTCGGTGAACCCCAACACGCCGTTTTTCAATTGTACTTCATTGTCGTTTCCGCGTTCGCCGGAGCCGTGCAGGAAGACCACCAGGGGAAAACGCTCTTTTTCGGTTGTCAGGGCCGGGAGGCTTTGGGGCCGCAGGAGCCGGTATGGCAGGGACCGGTACTTATGGCGTTCAAAAATAGCGGTCGGGTCTTTGATGACTTCTATATTGTGCCCAAACCGGCGGCCGGCTCCCCCGGACAGCCGATCCGGCCCCGGTGTTTTATCCACCCATCCGCCTTTAAAACCAGCTTTTTTCAGTCCGGCGGCGATGTACGGATTTTTTTTCATCACTTCCCACAACAATCCGCTGCGGTGGTTTTCCAGCATCAATAGGATAGGACCTTGGTCTATGCCGAGGTAGTCCACATCGAACCAGCCTTCCGGCAGCGCGCCGCAGGCTGTGAAGGCGGGGCTGAACGCGTCTTTAAAGCCGTAAGGGCCCACCAGGCTGTCGTAGTAGGTTTCCCACATCGCCTGCAAAGCCGGCAAACACACTTCCGGGGCGAAAGGCACGGAACCGCCGGCGGCGGTGGGCACGATGACGCCGTCGTCGCGCAGGTAATCGCTCGCCACGCCGCGGGCGTTATAGGCCTCAAAGCCGCCGTTCCAGGCTGCGGTACAGCGGCGATCCGGGTCGTTTTTGTAGAGCCAGTCCATCGGCCCGTCGCTGGCGGTCAGACCCCAGATTTTATCGGAATACCCTTTAAACTTCCCCGGATTGCGCATGCAATACGCGCGGTTGGCCAGGGTAGCGCGGCGGCTGTTTTCAAAATAATCTATGCCTTTTTTGCGCATGTAGTCGTCTTGAATACCCCGAAAATCAATCCAGACATGACTGTACTGATGGCCGAACAGCGGGCCGAATTGCAGGTGCTCCGAGCCTTCAAACGCATCCCAATAATAGGTGTCGCACCAGGCCTTCCACGCGTCTGCCGGAATCGGATGCGTGGGCGATCCGAGGGCGAGCACGTACAGTATCATCGCCTCATTGTACCCGTACCATTCGGCGGTGATGAACCCGCGCTCGGGGCGCCAGCCCATGCTCAGGCGGTGGTTGGCGTTCAGCATCCAGTCCCACTCCACCCTTCGATAAATAAAATCGGCGATCTCCCGAATCTGACGCTCCGCCGGCGTATCCCGGTCGAAATAGCTCTGGCAACTCAGGATACCCGCGAGGAGCAGGCCGCTGTCTATGGTGGAGAGTTCCACGTCTTTATAGCGTCGGGCGCGCTCCAGATCGAGAAAATGGTAATAAAACCCTTTATAGCCCGCGACGCCCTCCACTTCCGGGCCCTGAGGTAGATTGCGGAGTGCAAGCAAGGTATTCAGCACCCGTTGCGCGGCGGCATCCCGGCTGACCCAGCCTCGCTCCGCGCCAACAATATAACTGCTCAGGCCGAAACCCGTGGCGGCGATGCTGGAAAAGGTCAGCGTGGGCCAGCGGTCAGGAATCTGCCAAAGCACCGTATCGGCAGTCTCCCAAAAATAGCGAAAAGTGCGGTACTGCAGCGCATCCGAGGAAAAAGGCTCCGGACGCAAGGCGTTTTTCTGAGCCGATAACGCGGCGGTATGGAGCAAAAAGAAAAAGGCCAAAAAAAGAAAAGGGCGGTGCTTCATAACAAACAAGTTTGCGGGGTAAAAGTACATACTTATTGCGAACGTACTAAACAAACAGGCGGCCCGGAGATCGGACCGCCTGTTCAAAATAGTACCTATATATCCTGGAAACAACCGATCAAGCCAAATCGAAGCGATCGAGGTTCATTACCTTATTCCAGGCGGCCACAAAATCGTGTACAAATTTATCCTGTCCGTCCTCGCAGGCATACACCTCGGCGAGGGCGCGCAGTTCGGAATTCGAGCCAAAAATCAGGTCGGCACGCGTGGCGGTCCATTTCACCTGACCGGTTTTGCGATCGCGACCCTCGAAGGCCTCCTGGGCGTGGGATACTGCCGACCAGGTGACGCCAAAATCGAGCAAATTGACAAAAAAGTCGTTGGACAGGGTTTCCGGACGGGCCGTGAATACACCGTGCCGGCTGTGATCAAAGTTCGTATGCAGCACGCGCATACCGCCCAAAAGCGCCGTCATTTCGGGGGCGGTGAGGGTCAGCAGTTGGGCTTTGTCAACCAGCATTTCTTCGGCGGAAGCCGTGTAGCCCGATTGTTTTTTCTGATAGTTGCGGAAAGCGTCGGCAACCGGCTCGAGCACGGCGAAGGAATCCACGTCGGTGTGTTCCTGGGTTGCGTCGGCGCGGCCGGGCGTAAACGGAACCGTTACGTCCTTTCCAGCGGCTTTAGCTGCTTTTTCGATTGCGGCGCAACCGCCCAGCACGATCAAGTCGGCCAGCGAGACCTTCTTGTTGCCGGACTGTGCGGCATTGAATTCTTTTTGGATGCCCTCCAGTACGTCCAGTACTTTAGACAATTGCGCCGGGTTGTTGACGGCCCAGTACTTCTGGGGCGCCAATCGAATCCGGGCGCCATTTGCGCCGCCGCGCTTGTCCGAACCGCGGAAGGTAGCGGCGGAGGCCCAGGCGGTGGAAACCAGTTCGGACACCGACAGTCCGCTTGCGAGCAGCTTCGATTTCAGCGCGGCGATATCCTGCGCATTGATCAGTTCATGCGTCACTTCCGGAATCGGGTCTTGCCAGATCAGCGTTTCGGCGGGGACTTCCGAGCCCAGGTAGCGGGCGCGGGGGCCCATATCGCGGTGGGTAAGTTTGAACCAGGCGCGCGCGAAAGCATCGGCGAACTCCTCCGGATTTTCGTAAAAATGCCGGGAAACCTTCTCGTAGGCGGGGTCGAGGCGCAGGGCGAGGTCGGTGGTCAGCATCATGGGCGCATGCCGGCGGGCGGGATCGTGCGCATCCGGAACCGAACCGGCGCCGGCGTCGTTTTTCGGGCGCCACTGGTAAGCGCCGGCCGGGCTTTTCGTTAGTTCCCACTCATATCCGAACAGATTTTCGAAGTAATTATTGCTCCATTCGGTGGGCGTAGTTGTCCAAGCGCCTTCGAGACCGCTGGTAATGGTATCCTCGGCATTGCCTTTGCCGAAGGTATTTTTCCAGCCCATGCTTTGCGCTTCGATTCCGGCGGCGGCGGGTTCGCGGCCCACGTACTTATTCGGGTCGGCGGCGCCGTGCGTTTTTCCGAACGTGTGGCCGCCGGCGATAAGCGCCACCGTTTCATAGTCGTTCATGGCCATGCGTCCGAAGGTTTCGCGAATATCGCGGGCGGCAGCGATCGGATCCGGGTTGCCGTTCGGGCCTTCGGGATTGACATAGATCAGGCCCATTTGCACAGCACCGAGCGGATTTTCCAGTTCGCGGTCGCCGGTATAGCGTTTATCGCCCAGCCATTCCGTTTCCGAGCCCCAGTAGATATCCTCTTCCGGTTCCCAGACGTCGGCGCGGCCGCCGGCGAAGCCGAACGTTTTAAAGCCCATGGATTCCAGCGCGCAGTTGCCGGCGAGAATCATCAAATCGGCCCAGGAGAGGCTTTTTCCGTATTTCTTTTTGATAGGCCAGAGGAGCAGTCGGGCTTTATCCAGGTTGGTATTATCCGGCCAGCTGTTCAGGGGTGCGAAGCGTTGCGTACCCGTTCCAGCGCCGCCCCGGCCATCGTGAATCCGGTACGTGCCGGCGCTGTGCCAGGCCATCCGGATGAAGAAAGGGCCGTAGTGGCCATAGTCGGCCGGCCACCAGTCCTGCGACTGCGTCATGAGTTCGAACAGGTCCTGCTTGACCGCCGCCAAGTCGAGTTTTTTGAATTCCTGCGCGTAGTCGAACTGTTCGCCCATCGGATTGGACAGCGCGGAGTGTTGGCGCAGAATGTTCAATTTCAATTGATTCGGCCACCAATCCCGATTGGTGGTACCGCTTCCGGCGCCTTGTTTGAGCATGCCGTTGGTAAAAGGGCATTTGCTCGCGCCGTTTGTTTTGTTATCGGATCCGTTATTTTCCATATATTAAAGATTTTTAATAAATACGATATGCGTTTTGGAGGTCTTTAAACACGATTTTCCGGGGAATGTTGCATTTTGCAATCCGGAAAGCGCGGAAAATATGCTTAGCGAACCACGAGGTCATTTTCATGCCCCTGCCGGAAAGTTTCCGGCGACATGCCGGTATATTTTTTAAAAAAACGGGTAAAATAAGCGTTGTCTTCAAAGGACAGCATATCGGCTATTTGCGTGATCGTGTAATCCGAGTTGACGAGCAGGCGTTTGGCTTCCAGCAGCACGCGGTCGCGGATCAATTCCCCGGCGGGTTTTCCGATGAGTGCGTTGGTGAGCGCGTTGAGGTGGTTAGGGGTAATGAAGAGCATTTCTGCGTAATCGCGCGGGAGGCGTTTATCGCGGTAGTGCAGTTCAATCAGGCGTTCGAAATTGCGCAGGATGGTCAATTGATGTTTGCTGTTTGGTTTGGCGGTTCGGGCAGGCATATTTCGAGAAAGCAGCACCAAGAGTTGCAACAGGAGGGCGCGGAGGTAATCCTGCCGAAAATCCGCCTCGCTGCGGTATTCAGCGAGCATGCGTTCCAGGAGGCCGTGTATCTCGCTGCAACATTCCGTTTCGAGCACATTTACGGGTTCCCCGCTGATATGGTTAAAAATGGGAAACTCCGTAACGAAATTGGGATTGTGGCAGATGGCAGTAAAGAAACTTTCGTTGAAATTCAGCACAAAACCCTCGACGCCCGAGTCAAAATTCCAGGCGTGAATTTGCCCCGGCGCCAAATAATACACCTGATGCGGACGTACCGGATACGTATGAAAATCAATCGTGTGGCCGCCGCTACCCTCCGTTATGAGCAGGATTTGATAAAAAGCATGCCGGTGCGGAAATGCCAAATCCGGGTGTTGGCGGACATAATCGCCGAGCCGCGCGAGCGTAAACTCGGCCACACACTGGTCGGCCCCCAGCAAGTTACAGATGCTATATGTTGGAATTTTTTTCTGCAATGGCAAAAGATATCTTACGCACAGTATCCGGGAACACGTGATGACCGCGCAAAGTTCAGGGTTCACCATACTTAGATATGGCATCCGGATCATACCCGACATTGATATTTATCCACATCAGCCGGGATATCCGGAAAATATACACAAAATTAATGGCTAAAAAGGCAATAAGCAATCCAAAAGCTACCGCCTGGCTCCATGCCAGTATCCAATGGAAAAACAGCACGAACAACAAACAAAACCACCCGGTCCAGATGTAGGAAATAAACATCGCGCCATAGTAATACCCCGGCTCCGGAAAATAATTCAGCCGGCAGCGCGGACACTCCTGCAACATGTCAAATGGCTTGACGAAACTCCAACTGCCGGTCTCGAAGGTGTCGCCTTCGTGGCAGCGCGGGCATTTGAGCTGGAAAATGGAGTAGGCCTTGGAACTTTTTTTGAATAAGATGATTGGATTGCGGATTGCGGATTGGGGATTTCGAATTGGGGATTGGGGATTGCAGAAATAAACCGCCAACGCCTCAATCTGAAATCCGAAATCCCCAATCCGAAATCCGTTCATTTGTTTTGTTGAATAACTGCGACCAAATCGGCAGCGCCGGTAAGGCCGGCGTGGCGCCAGACTGGTTTTCCTTTTTTGAAAAGGATGAGGGTTGGCACCGCCATTACATTATAAGAGGCGGCGACCGCCTGGTTTTTATCCACGTCGAGTTTGACGATGGTGGCTTCATCGCCGACCTGGCGCTTCACTTGTTCGAGGATGGGGGCCAGCATTTTGCAGGGGCCGCACCACTCGGCGGAAAAATCAATCAGCACGGGTTTGTCGCTGTTAATTAATTCAGAGAACGTCATTTTTAGAAAGTTAGATGCAAAAGATGGGGCAAAGATGCAGCAGGTTCTGCGGGCGAAGGTAGGACAGTTTATCCGTTTTATGGCACTTTTTCAGGATTGCATGCGCGCATCGGGGCGTTTTCCGGCAGGCCGGATAAATGTCAGTATCACCACTGACCGCGCTCATACGCGCAACCCGAAAATCCGGGCATCTTTACACCATCTTATTCACGCTTTGCGCATGTTATGAAGGAAAACACCGTTTTAACGCCGCCGAAGAGCATACCGAAAACCGTCTTGTACTGCTACCACTGCCAGGAGGCCTGTCCGGACGATCGCCTGCAACTCAACGACAAGCATTTCTGCTGCGAGGGCTGCCAGATGGTCTATCAAATCCTGCAAGAGGCAGATCTTTGTCAGTATTACCAGTTGGACGCGGCGCGCGGCGTGTCGGTCCGCGAACGCCGCGACGCGCGGGCGTACGCTTGGTTGGACGACGAGGAGGTGCGCCGCAAGCTGATTCGTTTTTCCGACGGACAGACGGCGCGGGTGGAGTTTTACCTGCCGCAGATGCACTGCGCCTCCTGTATCTGGCTGTTAGAGCATTTGTACAAACTGGACGCCGGCGTCCTGCACTCCAAAGTCAACTTTCTGAAAAAAACCGTAACCGTTCACTATGACGAAACCCAAACCGGCCTCCGCCAGATCGCCGCAATGCTCGCCGGCATCGGGTATCCGCCGGAAATCAACCTGGGTGACGTCAGCGAGGACGCGCGCCCGCGCGCAGTGGATCGCTCGCTCTACTATAAAATAGGCGTAGCCGGCTTTGCTTTTGGCAATATCATGCTGCTCAGTTTTCCGGAGTACCTTGGACTGGAACAAGCGGAGGACGGCTGGTTTTTCCGAATATTCGGCTACCTGAACCTGCTGATTGCCACGCCCGTGTTGCTTTACAGCGCGCGCGACTACCTGATCTCCGCCTGGAACGGCCTGCGACACGGCCATTTGAACATTGACGTCCCGCTTTCGCTGGGGATTGTGGCTCTGTACGGCCGCTCCGTGTGGGAAATTGTCGGACATACCGGCGCCGGATACATGGACTCCTTCGCCGGACTGATTTTTTTCCTGCTGACCGGCAAATGGTTCCAACAAAAAACCTTCCACCATCTGTCCTTTGAACGCGACTACAAATCGTATTTCCCCGTGGCCGCGACCGTCCGCCGAAACGATACCACCGAACAGGCCGTGCCGGTTCAACGCCTGCACCCGGGCGACATTATTCTTATCCGGCACGGCGAATTGATCCCAGCCGACGGCATCCTGCTCAAAGGCGAGGCGCAAGTGGATTACAGCTTTGTCACCGGCGAGGCCGATCCGATCACCCTGAAAAGCGGCGACCAGATTTTTGCCGGCGGCAAACAACTCGGCGCTACGATTGAAATCAGCTTGACTCGCAAGGTTTCTACCAGCTACCTCACCCAGCTCTGGAACGACGAAGCCTTCAAATCTAAAACCAAAAGCCATGTGGGCGCACTGGCCGACCGCGCCGGGCGGTATTTTACCACCGTTATTCTGTTAGTCGCTTTTGCTGCCTTGGCTTGGTGGGCGCCGAGGGATATGTCGGTCGCCATCAATGCCTTCACCGCCGTGTTGATTATTGCCTGCCCTTGCGCCGTTGCCCTTGCTATTCCGTTTACGATGGGAAATATCCTGCGGCTGTTAGGGTATCGGCAGTTTTATGTTAAAAACACGCAAGTGGTGGAAGGATTTTCCAGTGTGGACGCCGTGGTACTGGACAAAACAGGCACCATCACCAACGTCTCGCAAAATACAGTCCGCTTTCACAATCTCGCACCCGATCTGCCCGGCGCGCTCCGCCCCTCCGAGCAGATCGCCGTAAAAACCCTCACGCGCCAAAGCAACCACCCGTTGAGTCGGCAAATTTTCGAATCCATGCCTCAAATCGCACTCGACCAGGTCGAGCAATTCGAGGAGCAAATCGGAAAAGGCCTGCGCGGACGCATCGCAGGACGGCAAATACGACTGGGGTCTGCCGACTTTATCACCGGAAACGCACAGGAAGAAAAAGGCGTCTTTCTCGAAATAGACGGCGTGCTGCGCGGCTATTTTGAGATCAAAAACCGCTACCGCGACGGACTGGAAGACCTGCTTACCTATTTCCGCCAACAAGGGAAAAAGGTGTGGCTGCTCTCCGGCGACAACGACCGCGAGGCCGCGCCCCTGCGCGCGCTGTTCCCCGAACCGGATGCGATGCGCTTCAACCAAAGCCCGCAGGACAAACTGGCTTTCATCCGCGCCCTCCAGGCCGAAGGCAAAAAAGTACTCATGCTCGGCGACGGCCTGAACGATGCCGGCGCGCTGCAACAAAGCGATATCGGTATCGTCGTTACAGAAAATACGAACAATTTTACCCCAGCCTGCGACGCCATCCTCCACGCCGACGCCTTCGCCCAACTGCCCAAATTCTTCGATCTCTCCAAATGGGGCGTTACCACCGTGAACCGCGCGTATCTGCTCGCCGGCATGTATAATATCGTCGGACTTAGCTACGCCGTCACCGGCACGCTCTCGCCCGTTGTCGCCGCCATTTTAATGCCCCTGAGCGCACTGACGATCGTGCTCTTCGGAATCGGAAGCACGGAATTGCGGAATTCGGATTGGGGATTTCGGATTGGGGGCGATGGCGGGCTGTTTTCTAAATAATCCCCAATCCGAAATCCCAATTCCCCAATCCAACTTATTCTTTTTTTAAATTCAACAACTATGAAAATAGAGCTAAATTCCACCAAAACAATCGGCGAGCTCCAGCTGGAGTTCACCGCAGCGTTTCCATACCTGAAACTGGTATTTTTCAAACATGCACACGACGCCTACGAGGGCAGTCCGGCCAAAGATATCCTGAGTGATCCGGACAGACGGCTCCTCGAGGTGGAGAATAAACCGCGCGTAGGCGTGTTGTATCTGGAGCCGGATACGCCGGTATGGCAGGTTGAACGACTCTTTAAGGAAGAGTTTGGCCTGTTTGTACAGGTATTCCGCAAATCCGGTACAATCTGGCTGGAAACCAGCGTAACCGATGATCTGACCCTGGAGCAGCAGAACGCCAAGGGGCTGGCTGGCGAACCCGAGCGCCGGGAACCGGATGAATTATTCAACGATTATCGGGAACAAGAATAAAACCCTGATTTATGAAAAAAATAGTAGTTCCAATTGATTTTTCTGCCTGCTCCGCCCATGCGTTTCAGCTTGCCGTGCAGGTGGCGGGCAAAACCGGCGCAGCCCTGCACGCGCTCCACGTCATTTTTCCCAATGAGGGCGTGGATAACAACGTCTACAACGCCTTTTGGACAGACGATTACCTGCTCCAGCGGCAAAAAGAATTGAAGAACTGGGTGCGCCGGCGCACGCCGGCAAGTTTGAAGCATTCCGTAACCCAAGAGTGCATCGTCGGATTTCCGGTGCAGACCATCAGCAATACCGCCCAGACACAGCGCGCCAATATGATCATTATGGGTACGACCGGCGCTACCGGACTGCGCGGCGCTTTGTTGGGCAGCGTGGCCGCAGGCGTAGTGGGAAAAACAACCCTGCCCGTGCTGGTTGTGCCGCCTAAGGGGCGCTTACAGGAAGGTGCGGATATCGTATTTGCTACCGACTACCAACTCAAGGTCGTCCCCGACGATCTGGAAATCCTGCAAACCCTGATCAAAATGCTTTCCGCGGACCTCAAAGTGGTACATATCCTCGATAAACCCGGCGAAAAACCGGATGCACACCGGGAAGCCGCTTTTAAAGCCAGACTGGGCGATCTGCCCTGCGAGTTCCACCACCTGCACGACCAGGATGTGCCGCAAGCCGTCTCGAATTACCTCGACGCCGCGAACGCTGGCCTGCTCGTGGCCGTCGCACACCGACACGACCTGCTGCACCGATTATTTTATAACAGCGTGACCCGCCAACTGGCGCACCGAACGCGCGTGCCGCTCCTTGTGCTGCACGATGCGGAAACCACTTAAGATTTCCCTATGCGATGATGCAGGTCATTGCACAAAGACAATCAGCGGATGAACTTTGCATTGTTATTTTCATAAAAGCCTCCGCTATGCAAGCCGAAACGCCTATCCGAACTATCATGACACGCCGTCCCGAAACGGTCGCACCCAACGAACGCATGGAAACCGTTCGGGAAATTTTTGAAAAACGCGGATTTCACCACATACCGGTGCTGGAAGCGGGTATATTGGTCGGCATGGTGACTTATACGGACTACCTACGGGTCATTCGGGATATATTCAGCAGCAACACGACCGAAGCGCTTGTCAATGAGAAAACGCTACACGCTATGCTGGTACGGGACGTAATGACCACCAATGTACTGTGTCTCCAGGAAACCGATACCGTGGAAACCGCGCTTCGGATCTTTAAAACCAACCACTTCCACTCTTTGCCAGTAGTGGACAGTCATAAAAAATTACATGGTATCGTCACCACGTTCGATGTGCTCAAAGTCCTGGAAACTGTATTTGTGGAGCAGCGGGAAAAAACGGTCGAACCATAAGATTAATTAAGTAACAAGACAGGGTAGTTTAGTTTTGAAAACCCCGGTTGTAATAGCCGGGGTTTTTTCTATTTGCGCCGCATCACCCGCGAACAAGACAAAAAAAATACCGGGCTCGTTTGCCCGGTATTTTGTTTACTTCCTCTGTAAACCATCAATAATGAAACAAAACCTCATGCTTGCTTGGTATTTCACCAAATTGACGATGCAAAGATAGGAACTTGCTTTAAGAAAGGCAAGTATTACTATCATTTTTTTTGTCGCAATATGTCAAAAAAGTAGTTTAACTTTGCTGTGAGATTTTTGCATAACAACAAGCCGGTCGCCAGGGCGCCAAATAGCTTTCCCGCCGACATTCAAGGCTTTGAAGAATAAGTGTAACGCTTTGAAAGACCCGCCCGACTAATACGCCTCTGGGCTGTCCGGGGCAGGTTTACAGGGGGGCAAAAGAAATTTGAACAGAATAACGAGATTACTTATGCAATTTCAAATTCGGATTCAACCGAGCGAAAGACTGGCACTGCGCGACCCGGAAGACACGGCGCTCGGCCGAAACATCGTCCGACAGGGTTTGATTCTGATGCACAAATTGGGTTTTGAGCACTTTACCTTCAAAAAGCTGGCAGATGAGATGAATACCACGGAGGCCAGTGTGTATCGGTATTTTGAAAACAAGCACCGGTTATTGCTGTACATCCTAAATTGGTACTGGAGCTACCTGGAGTATCTGGTCATGTTTTCGCTGCAAAATATGACTGATCCGCGCCTGCGCATTCGCCGGGTTATTGAGCTATTGGTGCGGGAACTTCCGCCTGAATTGGATAACTCCGGGTACGACAAAAAAGCGCTCTTCGAAATCGTCGTATCCGAAAGCAGCAAGGCGTACCTGACGCGCGAAGTGGAAGAAATCAACAAGGTGAAGTTGTTTAAGCCGTACAAAGACCTTTGTGGGCGGATTGCAGGCCTCTTGAGCGAATACAACCCCGCGTACCCATATCCGCACTCGCTGAGCAGCACGCTCATAGAAATGGCGCATTATCAGTATTTTTTCATGGTGCACCTGCCTTCGTTGACCGATTTTAAAGAGGATAAACGCATTGAAAACATCATTGGTTTCTTAGAACACCTGGTGTTTTCTTCCCTTGAAAAGGAGGCAGAATAAGCCGGTTTACCGCCCCTGCTCCTCGACCTTCTTTGCTTTTTCCAGTACGATCGCCTCCAACTCCTGCTTGTAGTCTGCAATGCGCTGCAACAGCACCGCATCGTGGGTCGCCAGGATCTGTGCTGCCAGAATGCCGGCGTTGCGCGCGGCATTCAGTGCGACCGTTGCGACCGGAACGCCTTCCGGCATCTGCAGGATGGATAAAATGCTGTCCCAACCGTCTATTGAATTGGAGGATTTCACCGGTACACCGATGACCGGCAGCGGACTCATGGCCGCCACCATACCGGGAAGGTGGGCTGCCCCGCCGGCGCCGGCAATGATCACGCGAATACCCCGCTCGTGGGCGTGCATCGCGAAATCGAACAGGCGTTTCGGCGTGCGATGCGCGGAGACGATCGTAATCGTGTACGGCACCGCAAACGCAGATAAAATGTCTGCCGCCTTTTGCATAACCGGCAGGTCGGAATCCGACCCCATGATAATGGCAACCATAACTTAGCGTCTAATCTTTTGAAAAATAGAGGTAACTACTGAACCGACTCCTTCGTTTCTGCTTTCAGCCAATCTTTTACCTTGGCCGCTTTCTCCAAAGCCGCTTCCAAGGTTTCGCCTGTGACGGTCACATGGCCCATTTTCCTGAAGGGAGCGGTCATTGCCTTCCCATACAAATGCAGGTGCACGCCCTCCAGCGAAAGGCAGGCCTCCACGCCGCGATAGGATACCGGGCCCTTAAAACCGGGTTCGCCGAGGATATTGACCATCACGGCCGGACGCAGCTGCGTCGTGGCGCCGAGCGGCAGGTTGCAGATTGCCCGCAGGTGCTGCTCGTATTGCGAACTGGACGCGGTATTGATCGTGTGGTGCCCGCTGTTGTGCGGACGGGGCGCCACTTCGTTGACCAGCAGGCGGCCGTCACGGGTCAAAAACATTTCTACCGCCAGCAATCCGCAAATATCGAAGGCCCGGATCACACGCTCCGCCAGCGCTTCCGCAGCCGCAGCCGTTAGGGGGGCAATGCGGGCCGGACAAATCAGCCATTCCACCAGATTCGCCTCAGGATGAAAATCCATCTCCACCGCCGGAAAAACGACTACCTCATCGGCAGCGTTTCGCGCGGCAATGACGGCGATTTCTGTTTGAATTGGAGCCAGTTCTTCTGCCAGGCAAGGGCCGGATAGCAACTTTTTTTCCAGATCGCTTTCCGTCCGGATAATGGCCACCCCGCGACCGTCGTATCCGGCTGTGCGCGCTTTTTGAACGAAAGGAAGCGACAAATCGCCTCGCTGAATGGCTTGTAGCAGCGCTTTTTCATCCTCAAACAACTGAAATGCAGCAGTAGGAATGTCCTGCGCGCGGTAAAATTCCTTTTGGGCGCCCTTGTCCTGGATAATTTCCAAGGCTTCGGGGGCAGGATGTACCGCCACGCCCGCCGCCGCTAAATCGCGCAGCGCCTTCGTATTCACATGCTCGATTTCGATGGTGAGCACGTCTTTGTCTTTCCCAAAAGCCAACACTTGGTCGTAGTCATTAAAATCCCCTGCCGTAAACCCGGTGCAAACGGCGCCCGCTGGAAAATCGGCGGATTGGTCGAGGACGTACGTCTTCATATCCCAATTCGCGGCGGCCAGGCAGAGCATTTTACCCAGTTGTCCGCCCCCGAGAATCCCTATTTTTTTGGTCGTGTCAAACATGTGGCAAAGATAGTAAAAGCCTGAACGCTCCTTTTTCGATTTTTCTAAAAGTTAAAAAAACAGGCATTCGACCTATTTTTTGGCTTCGCGCACCGCAAAGCTGCGTGCTGCACACCCCCGCACCATCCGGGGGGCGCCGCTCAGGTCGGGCAAGATTTCCACCTGCGCGTAACCAAGGCGTCGCAGGATGTCGGCTACGCCTTCGGCTCGGAATTCGTTGATTTCGAAAAGCAGCCAGCCGCCCGGCTTTAAGCGGTCGGCAGCCCAAGCGCCAATACGGCGATAAAAGCAGAGGGGATCTGCTTCCGGAACAAAAAGCGCCAGTTCGGGCTCGTGCAGTTTCACATGGTCCGGCATAAGCGCCGCCTCTGAATAGGGTATATACGGCGGGTTGCTCACGACCAGGTCGAGCGCGCCGGCGGCGCATTCAAAAGCCGGATTCAGGATATTGCCCTGCTCGAAACAGACAGCCGCTTGCAGATTTCGGGCATTATCCGCCGCGACCGCCAAGGCGTCCGCGCTGACGTCCACGGCGAATACCCGAGCGCCGGGCAGTTTCTTTTTGATGGTGATGGCGATACATCCGCTGCCGGTTCCGATGTCCAGGACGGTCGGATTGGTGTGGCGCCGGAGTAATTTTAAGGCCAATGCGACCAGCTCCTCCGTTTCTTGCCGCGGGATGAGCACCCTGGGATCTACCCGGAACTTGAGACCGAAAAAATCGGCTTGTCCCAACACGTACTGCACCGGTTCGCCCGCTTCCAATCGCGCAACCAAAGCGTGCCACAGCGGTGCTGACTCCGCCGGTATTTCAAAATCGGCGATTGCGCGCGCCTGAAAAGCGTCTTCCAGCACAATACGCGCGATCGCGGCTGCCTCCGAGGCGCCGTAGCGAGGCGTAAGCGCATGGACTAATTCGCGAAATGGATGGAGCATAGGGACAGGGCGGCTTACATATCCACGACAAAACGCGTGCCTTGCGGAAGATTATCCTCTACCCGGATTGCGCCCTGATGCGCCACGACCACTTGTCGGACGATATACAGCCCCAAGCCGGTGCCGGTAGTTTGCCGCGTTTCTTCATTTCCGACGCGGTAAAATT
Source organism: Lewinellaceae bacterium (assembly GCA_040383605.1). Taxonomy (GTDB): domain Bacteria; phylum Bacteroidota; class Bacteroidia; order Chitinophagales; family Saprospiraceae; genus M3007. Next base: position 12,693 of record JBEIDF010000034.1, on the reverse strand, counting down.
TTTCGAAAATTGCCTTCCGCTCCTGTTCCGGAATACCATATCCGCGGTCTGTCACGATTAATCGGAAGCCGGCGGGGCGTTTTTGCGCCAGAATTTCCACCGGCGCGCCGGCGGGCGAATACTTCACGGCATTTTCCAGCAGATTCTGCACCACGGCCGTCAGCCCCGATTTATCAGCCTGCACCGGTGGGAAATCATCCGGAATGGCGATATGGATATTGGCGTCGGGGAATCGAATTTTTAGTCCGGCGCAGATATCGCGGCAAACTGTTGGCAGATCCACCGGCTCGGGGTACGGGCGCCAATTATCTTCCAAGCGGGCGGCCAGCAGCAAGTCTTCGACGAGATTGTGCAGGCGGTCGGCGTCGCGCATCCCGTTTGCGCACAGTTTTTCCAGTTTTTCCCGATCCAGTTCGCGTTTGCCTAGTGTTTCGAACACCAGTCGGATTGCTGCGATAGGCGATTTGAGTTCATGCGTGATACTCAGCATGAAATTCCGGCGTTGTTTCGCCAGCGCGACCTCGCGTTTCAGGCTGCGTTGAATCAGCCACATTCCGAACAGCAGGCAGCCGCTAAAAAAGAGGCCTTCTGCCAGCACCATACGCCGGCGTCTTTCATAGCGGTCCAGCATATCGGCATATTCCTGCGTAGCGTGCAGTTCCGTGACATTGACGCCGCGTTTGCCCACGTCGAAGCGCGCCTCGAGCAGTTCAATTTCTGTGGCGAACAGCCGGTCGTTTTGTCGCCACAGATGGACGGCCCACCAGATGAAGGCCATCAGCATATAGCCCATCACCAGGTAGGTGACCGTCTGCAGGGAAATCCTTTTTAGCCGCATAACGGGATGCGCAGCGCGCAGTTATTGGCCGATGCTGAAGAGTTCCACATCAAAGATGAGCGTGGAACTCGGTTTAATTTTTGCGCTGGGCGAGCGTTCGCCATACGCGAGATTCGACGGAATATAAAAACGGAATTTATCGCCTATTTTCATCAGTTGGAGGCCTTCCGTCCAACCCGGGATCACCTGATTGAGGCCGAAAGAGGAGGTTTGGCCGCGATCCACGCTGGAGTCGAACACCGTGCCGTCAATGAGCGTACCGTGGTAGTGCACCGTGACTTTATCGGTTGCCTTTGGCGATTCCGTGCCGGAGCCTTTTTTCAGCACCTCGTATTGCAGTCCGCTGGCAGTCGTTTTTACTTCCGGGCGTTTTTTGTTTTCCGCCAGGAATTTTTCGCCAGCGGCTTTGTTTTTTTCACCGGCCTCCGATTTGACTTTTTGATCGTAGGCGTTGTACAAGGAAGAGGCTGCTTCCATTTCCATAGACACGGGATTCCCTTTGAGTTGGTCTGTCATGGCTTTGAGCACAATGTCCAGGCTCAAATCGCTGCTAATTTGGCGGGAGAGGCTGTTGCCGATCAGGATACCGAAGGCGTAGCTGGCGCTATCGCGCGGCGTTTTAAGTTCCGGGGCCTGTGCAGACAAGCCGGAGATTGCGAAGACCAGCGCGCACGCTGCGGAGAAAACTTTTTTCATAAATAGGATATGTTTAAAACGAGTTTTAAAAAATTTCAAATCAGTGTATTTACCTGATCGCGGCACTAGGATTTCTTCATTTCGGCGTAAAACTGATAAAAATACGGGATTGTTTCGATCCCTTTGTAAAAATTAAACAGACCAAAATGTTCATTGGGCGAGTGGATCGCATCGGAATCCAGTCCGAATCCCATGAGAACCGATTTAGCTTTCAGCACCTGATCGAACATTGCCACGATGGGAATACTGCCGCCGCCGCGCTGGGGGAGCGGATTTTTCCCGAAGGTTTGCGTCATCGCTTTTTCGGCGGCCCGGTATTCGACCGAGTCGGTAGGCGTGACGACGGGGTATCCGCCGTGGTGTGCCGAGACCTTTACCTTGACCGATTCGGGGGCGATCCCTTCGAAGTGTTTTTGGAATAATTTTTCAATTTTCTTTGGATCCTGGTCGGGCACCAGGCGCATGCTGATTTTAGCGAACGCTTTGGAGGGCAGCACGGTTTTGGCGCCTTCGCCGATATAGCCGCCCCAGATACCGTTAATATCCAGCGTGGGTCGGATGCCGGTGCGCTCGATGGTGGTGAATCCCTTTTCGCCCCGGAGCGCCTTGACACCGAGGTCTTTCATGTAGGCTTTCTCATTATAAGGTACGGCATTCATCATCGCGCGTTCCTTTTTGCCGACTTTAAGGACGTCGTCGTAGAAGCCCTTGACGGTGATCTGCCCCTTATCGTCGTGCAGCGAGGCGATCATTTGGCAGAGTGTATTGATCGGATTGGCGACTGCGCCGCCATACACACCGGAGTGGAGGTCGCGGTTGGGGCCGATGACCTCCACCTCCATATAGCAAAGACCGCGCAGACCCACCGTGATGCTGGGCACATCATTGGCGATGATGCTCGTGTCTGCGATCAGGACGACGTCGCAGGCGAGTTTCTTTTTGTGTTCTTTGCAAAATTTTTCCAAATTTTTGGATCCGATCTCTTCTTCGCCTTCGATCATAAACTTGACGTTGCAGGGCAGGTGTTGGTTTTGCAGCATAGCCTCAAAGGCCTTCACATGCATAAAAAACTGCCCCTTGTCATCGCAGGCGCCGCGAGCGAAGATAGCGCCCTGCGGGTGGAGCGGCGTTTTTTTCACCACCGGTTCGAAGGGGCCGCTTTCCCACAGATCGAGCGGATCGGGCGGCTGTACGTCATAGTGTCCGTACACAAGCACCGTCGGCGCTTTCGGGTCAATCATTTTCTGGGCGTACACGATGGGGTGGCCCGGGGTATCAAATATTTCCACCTCATCGGCGCCCGCGGCGCGCAGGTGCGCGGCGGTAGCTTCGGCCATGCGGCGCACGTCGGCAGCGTATTGAGGGTCCGCGCTCACGGAAGGGATGCGCAGCAGGTCGAGCAGCTCGTCGAGGAAGCGCTGCCGGTGGGTTTTGAAATAAGCGGATAAATCAGACATAATCTACGTATTTAGGCAGGCATGTTGGGGAAACGGCAGCTGGAGTTAGCGCCGTGCATCCGGTGGATTTGGGATACTGGCGCGCGAATTACAGACGTTGTTTGTTTACAACGCCGCAAAGATCGTAAAAGTGTAGTCCCCAGCAACCGAAATACGAACAATTTCTATCGGTCGAATGCCAGGCGCTCCCCCATTTTGGCTTCGTTGAATTTCCCTTCATGCCAGGCGAGGTGTCCGCTGACGATGGTGCTGACCACCTTTCCGCGCAGGCGGCGGCCATTGAGGGGTGACCAGCCGCATTTGTAGAGGATATTATCCGGTTCGACTGTCCACGCCGCATCGAGGTCGAGCACGCACAAATCGGCCCAGGCGCCTTCATCCAGGAATCCTCGATCCCGCACTTTGTAGGCGATGGCCGGGGCGTGGCACATTTTTTCCACGATGCGCTCGAGGCTGATTTTGCCGGCGTGATAGAGTTCCAACATGAGATTTAGGGTATGCTGGATGAGGGGCAGTCCGGCCGGCGCCTGTGCGTAGGGTTGGCTTTTTTCCGCCCAGGTATGGGGTGCATGGTCGGTAGCGATCACGTCTAATCGGTTGTCCAACAGCGCCGGCAGCAGCGCATCGCGGTGGTGCGCTGATTTGATAGCGGGGTTGCACTTGATGAGATTACCCAGCGTTTCGTAATCACCGGCGTGGAAGGTAAGATGGTGGACGCACACCTCGGCGGTGATTCTTTTTTGTTCGAGCGGGATGGTATTGTCGAACAGCGACAGTTCGTCGGCAGTGGTAAGGTGCAGGACGTGCAGGCGGGTGCCGTATTTTTTGGCCATGTCCACCGCCATGGAGGAGGATTTGATACAAGCCTCAACCGAGCGAATCTCCGGATGTTGGCGCGCGTGCAATTGATCGCCATATCGGGCCTGGAACTCGGCCATATTCCGGCGCACCGTCTCCTCATCCTCGCAGTGCGTAGCGATCAGGCAGGGTGAATTAGCGAACAGGCGTTCGAGCACCGTAGGTTCGTCCACGAGCATATTACCCGTGCTGCTGCCCATAAAAATTTTGACGCCGCACACATTGCGCGGATCGGTACGCATCACCTCATCATAATTGTCATTGGTAGTCCCCATATAAAAGGAGTAATTGGCCAGGGCGGTACGCGCGCCGATCTGGTATTTTTCTTCCAACAATTCCTGCGTAACCGAGGGTGGTTGCACATTCGGCATTTCCATAAACGAGGTGACCCCGCCGGCTACAGCCGCGCGGCTCTCGGTGCCGATGGTCGCTTTGTGGGTCAGGCCCGGCTCACGGAAATGCACCTGGTCGTCTATGATGCCTGGGAGTACATACCGTCGTCCCTCCAGATCCATCTCCAGATCAGCCCGGATATCAAGCGCCGAGCCGAGCCGAGCGATCCGTCCGTTTTCGATGTAAAGGTCTCCGGTTTGGATAACGCCCCGATTCACGATCCGGGCATTTCGAATAAGAATAGTAGGTAATTGCATAGTGCTATTGTTGTTGGGGCGAAGGTAGGTTTTGAATCCGACAATAAAATAGTATTACTATTATTTTGTTTTAGTAATACACATTTTCGTGATTAGGGAGTCAAAAAAATTGTAGTTTTCGTGTAAAAAATTTTTTGACTTTTAAAAAACCTGCCTATTTTTGCCTCATTAAAAGTAAAATGAAGCGTGTTTTGATGACGTCCTCCTCCGTTGAAGAATGGGGGAGGATATTTTTTTTTAATTTTTCTTTAGGAAATACTTGTAAAAACGGCTAATGCGTATTAACTTTGTGATAGGTTTTTTGGGGTTATATTTCTGACGGTAGGATTTAAAAATCCTGCCGTCTTTTTTTTGTCTTACGGGACGCGGAAGAAATCAATAATACCCAAAACGCTGCAGGGATTTTTCGTCGTCGCGCCAGTTAGGGCGTACTTTCACGGTTAGTTCCAGGTGTACTTTTGATTGCAGGAACGTTTCAATTTCCTGCCGGGCCTCCTGGCCCAATTTCTTAATTGCGCTTCCGGCTTTGCCGAGCAGGATTGCCTTTTGGGATTCACGGAGCACAAAGATCACGGCATATATTTTGGCGATCGGTTCGCCTTTGCCGGTGGTGGTTTCCTGGAAGGTTTCGATTCCCACTTCGCAGGAATACGGAATTTCATCGCTGAACTGGAGGAATATTTTTTCCCGGATGATTTCGCTGACGAAGAACCGTTCTGGTCGGTCGGTCAGTTGATCGGGCGGATAATACGGCGGCCCTTCGGGCAGGAGCGCGATAATTTTTTGGAGCAGGAGCGCGGTATTTTCCTGGCGGCTGGCGGAAATTGCCACCGCATCGGTTGGCGAGAGTTGAGCGCGCCACCAGGCTTCTGCATCTTGTAATTGCTCCGGGCTGACCAGATCCATTTTGTTCAAGACTAACATCACCGGCGCGGTACTGCGTTTCAGCACCTCAATAATCGGGTGGTCCTCCTTAGGCGGTTCGCCTGCGTCCACGACGGCCAGCATCAGATCGGCGTCTTCCGTAGTCCCTTCCACGAAGCGATTCATGGCCAGGTGCATTTTATAGGACGGATTGCTGACGTATCCTGGCGTGTCGGAAAAAACGATCTGAAAGCCTTCCCCGCTCAGGATCCCGATGATTCGGTGGCGTGTGGTTTGAGGTTTACGGCTGATGATACTCATGCGTTCGCCCACGAGGGCGTTCATGAGGGTAGATTTGCCCACGTTGGGTTTTCCGATAATATTTACAAAACCGCTTTTAAATTCAGCCATGCGCTTCGTAGGTTGGAGAGAAATTTTTGGGAAATACAGAGAAATACAGAAGTCAGTACTCGAGTCGTTGTATCCTGCCATTAACGACCCCTTCGATCATGGCAAACACAATCTGCGGTTTGTGCGGGCGCCAGTTCAGGTCATTGTAATCGGCGCCAAGCAGCAGGTAATTATCCAGGCTCGCCTCCAAAAATTCCTCTTCAACGTGCGCGCGGGTATTCACCAGCACCGCCCAGCCGCCCGTTTCACGCAACTCTTCCGTCATTTCGGCGTAATAATCATCATCGCCAGCGTGAAAATTGAGCAGGTTTTCGCAGAAAAATACAAACCGGCTGATACCTTCCGCTACCAATACATCCACGACATGCCGTTTGAGGTACATGATATCGTTGTGCAGGGTATCGTTCCACTCGCCCATTAATTCCATCATCGCGTAGGAAGCGTCATAATCTACGTATAACAGCTTGCCGTACAGCGTAGCAGAGCCAAATTCGTCCCACTGGGGGTGAATGAAAAAATTATACAATTGATTGGTACAGTAAAATTCACTGTATTTTCGTCCAAAAAAAGGAGCGCGCGCATCCTCGGAAGCGATGTAATAATCGCGCCAGCGGAAATGCGGTTCGATGTCGTGCATGGGAATGGCGGTTAGTGGGGTGCAAAATTAGGTTTATTTAAAACGCAACGCAACCTAAAAAGCGATACGAAGTGGAGAAAAACTTCAGGATAGTCATCACCGGACCGGAATCAACGGGCAAAACCACACTGGCGCAAGCCCTCTCTAAGGTGCTGGGGGCGCCCTGGACGCCGGAATTCGCGCGCTATTATACAGCGCATCTCGGGCGACCGTACCGCCGGGCCGATCTCCGCGCGATCGGGCGGGGGCAGCGGCTCTGGGAACAATGGTATGCCGGACAAAGCGCGGGCTTGCTGATTCTTGACACCGACTGGACGGTGCTGCAAATCTGGGAATCGTACCGATTTGCCTCCGATGGCCTCGCGGAATGGCGCCGGGGGTACGGCGAACCGACGCCGGCAGATCTGTACGTCCTTTGCGCGCCGGATTTCCCCTGGGCGCCGGATCCGCTTCGCGAGCACCCGGAGGAACAAACCGCGCTTTTCGATCGGTATGCCCGGTTGCTTGACGATCTCTCGACGCCGCATATCGTAGTGGAAGGTGCGCCGGACACGCGCCTGAAAAAAGTTTGCCGTACAATCGAAACGTTTGGCGTACCTTTGCACTGACTCATCGGGGTGCCGGCAGGACGTGTTCCTTTTCCGGCTGAGATCATACCCGTCGAACCTGTCCGGGTCATGCCGGAAAGGAATTTGAGCGGGGTAGTGCACAACACGCTACCGCAGCCCCCCGGTGGTGATTTTATCGCCCAACCCGCACCGGCATGCTTTTTTCAATCAAGACATTTGCGTCTCCCCTACCCTGCCCGCCACCCCTCGCCCTGGCCTTGTGCCTCGCACTCCCGCTTTGTCTTCCGGCACAAGATGCGCGCGAGACCGACTCCCTGGCAATTCAAACGGTCGTAATCCAGGCCACACGGGTCGGCGCAAACCACCCTACCCCCCACACCAATATCCGTAAAGAAACCCTGCAACAGCGCAACCAGGGACAGGACGTGCCGTTCCTGCTCAGCAGCGTTCCTTCGCTCGTAGAGACTTCCGACGCGGGCGGGGGGATCGGCTACACCGGCCTGCGTATCCGCGGCAGCGATCAAACGCGGATCAACGTCGCCATCAACGGGGTTCCGCTAAACGACGCGGAGAGCCAACAGGTATTCTGGGTAAACCTGCCCGACCTGGCCGCTTCGGCCTCCGAAATCCAAGTGCAGCGCGGGGTCGGCAACAGCACCCACGGAGCAGGCGCTTTCGGCGGTACGATCAACCTGGACTTGTCGCAGGTGCAACCGGAAGCCTTCGCCCAAATCCATGCCGGGGCCGGCTCTTTCAATACCCACAAACAGTCGGTCCACATCGGAACCGGCTTGCTCAACGGCCAAACATCTTTCAGCGCCCGCTGGTCGCGCATCGGCAGCGATGGGTACATTGACCGCGCAAGCGCGCAGCTGAACGCCCTGCACCTGTCGGGCGCGTGGATTGGCGAACGCCAATCGCTCCAGGCACATTGGCTGTCCGGGCAAGAGGTCACGTACCAAGCCTGGTATGGCGTGCCGGCTCAGTTTGTCAATGACCCGGCGCGCAGGCAGTACAACCCGGCGGGCGCCGAACGGCCGGGAAGTCCCTATCCCGACGAGGTGGACGACTACACGCAGCGGCACCTGCTGCTCCACTATCGGTACGCACTGCGATCCGACCTGCATTTGCAATTGAACGGTCACTACACCCGGGGCTACGGCTTTTTTGAGCAATACAAAGCCGCGCAAGCATTTGCCCAATACGGCCTGCCCAACGTAAACCTCGGCGATACGGTCATTACCGAAACCGACCTGGTCCGACGGCGTTGGCTCGACAACCATTTCTATGGCAGTACCTTTGCGCTGCGGTGGACGCCCGCTGTGAACCCGCCCATCCTGCGCTCCGGCCCGGAACTCACCCTCGGCGGCGCCCTGAACCAATATGCAGGCCGCCACTTCGGCGAAGTAATCTGGTCGGCTGTCAGCGCCGCACCCAAAGATGCGCTATATTACGACAACGACGCCCTGAAGACAGACGGCAACCTCTACGGACAAATTCAACTCCACTGGCGCAACGGACTGAGCTCCTTTGTGGACCTTCAGTACCGCCGCGTTGCGTACGATTTCCTGGGCTTGGACAACCTCCTCCGCCCCGTCAACCAGCAGGCGCTTTTCCATTTCTGGAATCCCAAAGCGGGCCTGAACTGGGATATCAATCCCCAATGGAAAGCGCACCTGTTTTACGGACAGGGCAACCGGGAGCCCAATCGGGACGACTTCACCCAGTCAAGCCCCGAAAACAGGCCCCGACCGGAGCGCCTGCACGACCTGGAGACCGGCGTCCGCTTTAGCGAGAAAAACTGGTCGGTTTCCGCCAACGCCTTTTATATGTGCTACCGCGACCAACTGATTTTAGACGGCCGCATCAACGACGTCGGCGCCTACATCCGCACCAATGTGCCGACGAGCTACCGGGCCGGATTAGAACTGGAAGGCGCTTACCAAAGTGGAAAATATTGGAGTGGAAACGGTTTTCTGACACTGAGCCGGAATATTATCCCGGAATTTACGGCTTATCTCGACGACTGGGATACAGGCGGCCAGCAAACGGTATCGTATAGTCAAACCCAAATCGCCTTCTCGCCCGCCGTCGTGGGCCGGGCGGAAGCAACGTTCCACGCATTACCCAACCGAAAACAACAGCTGGATCTCACCCTCATTGGAAAGTATGTCGGAAGGCAATACCTGGACAACAGCGGCGATCCGGCCGCAGCCCTTGATCCGTATTTCTTTTCCGATTTCCGAGTAAATTGGGATATCCCCTGGCATGCAAACCGGCTCCGATTTATATTTACGGTGCAGAATCTGTTCGACGCCCGCTTTATCTCCAACGGTTGGATTTACCGGTATATTTCTACCGGATACGACGCCCGACCGGATAATCCGTACACCCGGCTGGAAGGACAGGGCGTCTATAACCAAACGGGTTATTTCCCGCAGGCTGGCCGGAACTGGCTGGCGAGCGTCGTACTGGAATTTGGCGGCGGCAGGTAATCGCTTGTGTTGATGCGGAGGTGCGCCTCCGCATCAACACAAGCAAGCACGTCCTATTTCGGCGCCAAGATGCGCTGTCCCGCAATCAGCGTCTCATTTACCTCTTTGTTGTTAATCAAGGCGAGTTCCTGCGCGGTGGTTTTGAATTTTTTGGCAACCGATTGCATGGTATCGCCTTTTTGTACCAAGTACTCTTGGTAAATCGTCATTCTACCCGGCGATTGCGGTGGCTCGGACGATGGATTGTTCGTACCAGGCGGGACAAAAACGCTCCCGCTGTTTTGCGGCGTGCTACCGACCGGCGGGGGCACATTGTACGTTGAAGGCTTGGGCGGCGCTCCGGCGGAAGTCGAAGGCGGCGGCGCAGGATTGTATCCACCCGAAGCAGGCGGCGCAGTCGAGGGCGGCGGCGCGGGATTGTATCCACCCGAAGCAGGCGGCGCAGTCGAAGGCGGCGGCGCGGGATTGTATCCACCCGAAGCAGGCGGCGCAGTCGAAGGCGGCGGCGCAGGATTGTATCCACCCGAAGCAGGCGGCGCAGTCGAGGGCGCGGGTGCTGGATTGTATCCGCCCGAAGCAGGCGGCGCAGTCGAAGGCGGCGGCGCAGGACTGTACCCCCCCGAAGCAGGCGGCGCGGACAAAGGTGTGGGTGCTGGATTGTATCCGCCCGAAGCAGGCGGCGCGGACAAAGGCGTGGGTGCGGGATTATTTCCGCCCGAAGCAGGCGGCGCGGACAAAGGCGTGGTTAGCGGGAGCGAAGCGGCAGGCATCGGCGCAGTACCCGGTTCCGTTTCCGAGAGGAGAATCTTTTGTCCGGGATACAGGGTAATTGAGCCTGACTGCGGGAAACCGTTGAATTGTCGGAGTTGCGTCTCTGTAAAGTTGTACAATTTAGCAATGCTGAACAGAGACTCACCCTGCTTCACGGTGTGCAGCAGCGGCGTGGCGGGTTTAGGCGCCGGCTTCATTTCGAGGATCGGCGGCTGTCGGGGGGTTACTGGTGGAGGAGCCGGCGTTGCGGATTTCAGGGTAGCCGGATTCACCACAAAAATTTTTTGGCAAATTTCAATCTTATCCGGCGCGGTGATGGCGTTCCATTTAATCAGCGAAGCGAGGGGCACTTTGTATTGGCGAGAGATCGCCATGAGCGTCTCTTTGGGTTGCACAATATGATAGCCCGGCCCGGACGATTCCGGACAGGGGCCGACCGCCGGGACAGGCGTCGGGATTGGCTGCGGTTTTTCCGCGGTCGGGCGGTCGAGGTGCGTGCCACCCGAGGACAAGCTGTTCGAATGATCCTGCGTGCCGCATTTTTGGGCGATATAATCGTCCAGAGACATGCCATTGACAAACCACAGCCGCGTTTGATTGGACTCCATGTCATTTGCCGTCATACCGGTGCGTTCGCTGATCATTCCGATGCCGGGAATAAATTCAAAGTCCATTTTTTCTTTGCCTGCCTGCATCGGTTCGCCGCGGAAGGCATACTGATACAGGCAATTTTTTATTTGAAGTCCAGCGAAATAGACCAGATTCGGCGATCCGAAGGCGGACAAATTGGCCTCCGAGATCAGATTGAGGGTATCAATTGCAAACTGATAATTTGCGCCCCGGAAGAAGAAATAGCTGCCGTTTCGCTCCACTTGAAGCGCGGCAATCAGCGGCATCATCAGGTAGCCGGTTTGCGTCTGATGCACCATAAACACCTGTTTTTGGCTTTTATTCACGGCATCTACAAAGGCCGGGTCAAATTTCATGGAGGCGCAATCCAAAGCGGCTGCAGGCAGCTCCGCGGCATTGATGCCGTTACTACCCGAGTACAGAATCAAATGTTTGTCCGGCGCCGATTGGATGGAATAGGCGAGCACCTGCGCGCCCGAGTAGGCGTAGCGATACTCCAACTGGTTCATGCAGGTAGAATTAAACAGCAGGTAAACCGGGCCGGCGGGTATTTGTCCGAACAAAAGCGCCGACGCGAGGCAGAAAAACATTAAAAAAAAGATTTGTTTCATAAAGGAAGGTTTAAAATGTATCTTCATTTCACGCTATGTAACGAAAGAAATGCGCAAATAATGCGCGAAGGTAACCCCAAAAATAGTACCTATTATTCAGAAAAACAATCCGCAGGCAATTTCTTACTTTTGCGGCATGAACAAACCATTGATTTTAGTGACGAACGACGACGGTATTTTGGCGCCCGGCATCCGCGCGCTGATCGAAGTCGCCTCCCGCCTGGGGGAGGTTGTGGTCGTCGCGCCGGACGCGCCGCAGAGCGGCCAGGGCCATGCCATCACGATGCGCCTGCCCTTGCGATTGAGCCGGGTGGACGCCTACCACGGGGTGGAATCCTGGGAATGTTCCGGCACGCCGGTGGACTGCGTAAAGTTGGCCAAACATGTCGTATTGAAAGAACGCAATATTGATCTTTGCGTGTCGGGCATCAACCACGGCAGCAACGCCTCGATCAACATTCTTTACTCCGGCACGCTTTCCGCCGCGATGGAGGCCTCGCTGGAAGGCATTCCAAGTATCGGGTTTTCGCTGCTCAACTACAGCCATGAGGCAGATTTTGAGCCATCTAAGTTGTGGGCGCTAAAGATCATGCGCTATGTGCTGGAAAATCCGGCGATCACCGGCCGCCTGCTAAACGTAAATATTCCGAATCTCCCCGCCGAAGAAATCAAAGGTTTAAAAGTATGCCGGCAGGGGGACGCCCGCTGGGTGGAAGAATTTTTGAAAGGGCACGATCCGAACGGGCAGCCGTACTACTGGCTGGCCGGAAAATTCATCAATTATGACCAAGGGGAAGATTCCGATATCCGAGCGCTGGAGGAAGGATATGTATCGGTGGTGCCTTCTATGCACGACCTAACCAACTACCTGGCGCTGCCGGCTATCAAATCGCTTGAAACCTACTAAGCACGACTGCAAGCCATGTTCAACAAAAATGTATTTTTCGCTGGCCTTCTGCTCGGCCTCCTGCTCCCGGCCATCGGTTTTCTGCTATTGTACAATATTTTCAACCTGTTGGAAATAAAAGGCGCGGCCAGTACCCAGGGCCTGTCGCCTGATTTTCGCATCCGAACCCTGGCGCTGATCGCCTTGGCGCTCAACCTGATTCCCCTCCAGGTCTATCGCCGCCGCCGCTGGGAAAACTCGATGCGCGGCGTCGTGGTGGCCACGGCCGTCTTGGCTTTCACCTGGGTGCTGGTATTTGG
>JBEIDF010000033.1:0-27744 GCA_040383605.1 Lewinellaceae bacterium | reverse complement strand
TCTGCTAATATGAAAAAGATTTTTTAGCCAGACAAGGCGCTTTTTGCAGGCGTAATGGGACTAATTACGGCGAAAAAAAGGAACGAAGTATGGCTGAAAAAGACTTTCATATTAGCGAGAAATATAATTTTAGACATGCTCTAAGACCCTGTATCGGATTTTTTTGCCGAGTCAAAAATGGCGAAAAATAAGCCATTTTTCACTCGGTGAGAAAATATTATACTGAGTCTAATTGCTTCCCACTAAATTTGCCCAACGCCAACCAGTTATTTTTATGCACGATCTCTGCCGGATTGCCCTCCTTCTCCTCCTCTTGCACGCTCCCGCGCTGCTGTTTTCCCAAGAAAAACTCTCCATGTCCGACGCTATCCTGCGGGCGCGGAGCCTGTCGCCTGAAAATCTGTCGCAACTGCAATGGATACCCGGGACGGCCCGGTACGCGTATATGGCGGAAGGCAAAAAACTGATCCGCGTGCAGGCGCCGTCTATGGCGGCCGATACGCTGGCGCTGCTCGACTCCCTGAATGCAGCACTGGCCGCGCGCCAAGCACCCGCACTCCCCCTCCTGCCCGGCATCCAATGGGGCAACGCCGATTCGATCTGGTTCCAGCACAACAATACGGTGTTCACCTACCGCTTCGGCGGACTGCTCCAGGAAAAAAACGTGCTGCCGCCGGAAGCAGAACGCGTGGATATCCATGAACGCTCGTTGAACGCCGCATTCACCGCGAACGACGAACTCCGCGTCTGCCTAGCCGGAAAATCCACGCTGGTAGCCAAAAGCGAAGAAAAGGGCATCGTGTATGGAACCAGCGTCCACCGCGACGAATTCGGTATCTCCAAAGGTACTTTCTGGAGCCCCTCTGGCCGCTATCTCGCATTCTACCGCATGGATGAACGCATGGTGCCGGAATATCCAATCTATGTGCTGGACTCGATGCCCGCCCAAGCCCGCACCATCCGCTATCCCTTCGCCGGCACCGCCAGCCACCATGTGACCCTGGGGGTGTTCGACACCCAAACCGGACAAAAAATCTTCCTCCAAACCGGCGAACCCGCCGAGCAGTACCTGACGAATATCGCCTGGACGCCCGACGACCGCCACATCCTGATCGCCGTCGTCAACCGCGCGCAAAACCGCCTCTGGCTCAACCAGTACGACGCGCAATCGGGCGCTTTCGTGAAAACGCTGTTTGAAGAAACCTCCGATACCTGGGTGGAACCCGAGCACCCGGCAGAATTTGTCCCCGGCGCCAACACGCAGTTTATCTGGCAAAGCGAACGCGACGGCTACAACCACCTGTATCTGTACGACTTATCCGGAAAACTCCTTCGTCAAATCAGCGAAGGAAATATGCCGGTAGTCAATTGGGTCGGTTTCAGCGCAGACGGCGCCCGCTGTTTCTACCAATGCGCCGACTCCACCGGCATGAGCCGGCATCTGTTCGCCGCTACCCTCAAAGGAACCGGCAAGGTCCGCCAACTCACCCGCCAATCGGGCACGCACCAGGCGATTTTCAGCACCGACGGCCAGTGGATGCTGGATGTTTTTTCCGATCTGATCACGCCCCGCCGCATCCTGCTGGCGCCCGTACAGCAGCCCGATGATCGCAAAATTGTGTTCAACGCCCCCAATCCGCTCGGATCATTCGCAAGCGGCCAGACGAATATCCTGCAACTGCGCGCAGACGACGGCGTCCTGCTCAACGCCCGCATGATCCTGCCGTCCAATTTCGACCCCAGCAAAAAATACCCCGCCATCGTATATGTATATGGCGGCCCGCATGCGCAACTGGTGTCGAATACCTGGATGGGCGCCGGCGAATTGTGGATGCACCGCATGGCGCTGGAAGGTTTTGTGCTGTTCACGCTGGACGGCCGAGGCTCCGCCTACCGCGGACATGCCTTCGAAAGCGCTGTGTTCCGCCGCTTGGGCGATCTTGAAATTCAAGACCAACTCGTCGGCGTGAAACACCTCAAAGAACAATCGTTTATTGACACCACCCGACTCGGCGTATATGGCTGGAGCTATGGCGGGTTCATGGCCACTTCGCTCCTCACCCGCCCGGAGGCGCTCGGCGTGTTTAAATGCGGCGTGGCCGGCGGCCCCGTCATGGACTGGCGGATGTACGAAATCATGTACACCGAACGCTACATGGATACGCCCCAGGAAAATCCGGACGGATACGCCAAAAACAGCCTGTTCAATCACATTGACAACCTGACCGGCCGCCTCTTGCTCATCCACGGAACCTCCGACGATGTCGTGCTGTGGCAACACACGCTGCGCTACGTGCGCGCATGTGTGCGGAAAGGAAAGGCTATTGACTATTTCGCGTATCCGGAACACGGACACAATGTGCGCGGACGCGACCGGGCGCATTTGTTTGAAAAAATAGAGCGCTTTTTTAAAGATAACCTGTAGCGTTTGTTCAGATTTTGACTACCGGGCGGTAGTCAAAATCTGAACAAACGTTAGTGCCGATTAAAAATCCGAGGTAATCAGCAAATCCAGGTCGGTGCTTTTTAATTGGAAGCGCTCGCCGAGGTATTCGTTGGTCAGGCAACCTCGGTAAGTATATACGCCATCGCGCAAGCCGCTGTGCGCCGTGATCAGGGGCAAAATACCACCCGTTTCGGCGCGCAGCAGCAAGGAAGTCAGGATATTGCTGATGGTACAGGAGGCCGTGCGGGCCACCCGCGATGGGATATTCGGCACGCAGTAGTGGATCACGCCGTGTTTTTCGAAGGTCGGCTTGTCGTGGCTGGTCGGCTGCGAAGTCTCAAAGCACCCACCCTGGTCAATACTGACGTCAAGGATCACGGAACCGGGCTTCATCTGCGCCACAATATCTTCCGGAACGATAATCGGCGCGCGGCCATGCGCGGAGTGGACGGCCCCGATCGCCACATCGGCCGAGATCAGCTGCTCTTTTAGATAAACCGGATTGATGACGGAGGTATGCAGTTGGCGGCCCACGTGTTTCTGCAGGCGCATCAGTTTATAGACGTTGTTGTCAAAAATGCGCACTTCAGCGCCGAGGCTGATGGCCGTGCGCGTTGCAAATTCCGCAACCACCCCGGCGCCCAGCACAATCACCTTGGAGGGCGGCACGCCGGCAACGCCGCCCAGCAGCACCCCTTTCCCGCCGCGGGCCGTGGAGAGCAAATCGGCTGCGATCAGAATGGCACTGGCGCCGGCAATTTCGCTCATGGCGCGCACAATCGGATACACGCCCGTGTCGTCATCGCGAATATACTCCATCGCCAGGGCGATCACACGCTTTTTTTGCAGCCGGGTCAGGTATTCGGCGTCCAACAGCGGCAGGTGGATTGGGGAGATAAGCACTTGGTTCGGCTGCATGCGGTCAATTTCCGACAAGGTAGGCGGCGCAACCTTCAGCAGCACATCCGCGCGGAAAATTTCCTCCGCGCCTTGTACGATCTCCGCGCCGGCCTCGGCGAAATCGCGGTCGGTAAACCGCGATCTTTCTCCAGCGCCGCTTTGCACCACAATGCGGTGCCCGTGCGCAACCAAGGTAGCAACCGAATGCGGTACCAGCGCCACCCGGTTCTCCTGCAGGGTCGTTTCCCGCAAAATACCGATGAACAGCTGCTGATGCCTGGGCGCGACGTCCAGTCGCTCGGTTTGTGTAGTCGAAGAAGCCCGTGTTTCCATGAATAAAATAAAAATGATGAATAGACCCGAAACAGTCAAAATCTATGAAATAAGCAGGCGGCGTTGGTTTTCGCCCAATATGTCTATCTGAATGCGCGCGGTATCTGCCGGCAACACCGGCTCCGCTACCTGCGGCCACTCGATGAAACAATACCACGGATCGTACAACACCTCTTCGATCCCAATATCCACGGCCTCCTCCAGCGTTTTCAGCCGGTACAGATCGAGGTGGTGCACCAGCGAAGGCCCCGACTCCTGATCCTGGTAACTGTACGTATTGATCAGGGCGAACGTCGGACTGGCCGTCTCGTCGCCGACGCCCAGCCAGGCGCAAAAAGCCTTTACGAAAGCCGTTTTCCCGGCGCCCATCTGGCCGTATAGCGCCACTTTCCTCCGATTTCCAAGCGCTTGCGCCACTTCCGGCGCGATATCTTCCAGCGCCTGCGCGTGCGGAACAAAAAATTCCATGATCCCCGAGTTGATAAATAACTACATTGGCAATAATGTGCCTACCTTTTCAGCCTGTTCGTACTTTTGTGAAAAGCTACGCCAAATATAAGCAATGTTTACGTTAACGCAAATAAATGAAATTATATCGGGTGTATGGCTGCAACAACGCCGCCCGGAAACGCTGATTCGGCGCTTGCTGCTGGACAGCCGCCAGATCGGGCACGCGGAGGGCGGACTGTTCTTCGCACTGGTCGGCGAACGGCACAATGGGCACCGTTTTTTGGACGATGCCTACCGCGCCGGAGCGCGGCATTTTGTCGTCAGCGAACCGCCGGATCCGGCCCGTTACCCGGACGCAGATATCCTGCAGGCGCCCGACACCCTGAAGGCCCTGCAGCACTTGGCCGCGCAGCACCGCAGCCGGTTCCGCTATCCGGTGGTAGGGATCACCGGGAGCAACGGAAAAACAATCGTGAAAGAATGGCTGTATCAACTCCTGCACCCCGACCAGGATATCATCCGCAGTCCGCGCAGCTACAACTCGCAAGTCGGCGTACCCCTATCGGTCTGGCAAATGTCGGCCCGACACCAGCTCGCAATTATCGAGGCCGGTATTTCCCGCAAAGGGGAAATGGCGCGCCTGGGCGCCATCATACGGCCGGACATCGGTGTGTTTACCAATATCGGGCCGGCGCACCGGGAGGGTTTCTCGTCCGACGAAGAAAAAGTCGCCGAAAAAATGCGCCTGTTTGATTCAGCGCACACCTTAATTTATTGTGCTGACCATCCGCTGATCCACGCCGCCGCGCGCGCCTGGGCGGCGGCGGCGGCCGGCCGATCGCTCTTGTCGTGGACACGCCGGGGGCAGGACGCCCAGTTGCGCTTTCAAGTCGGCTCGCCAACCGCCCAGGGCGTGCCGGTGCAGCTATTCCGGGGGGAAGACGCCGCCGCGCGGATGCCGGAGGCGTACTTCGTGCTGCCTTTTGCCGACGAGGCCTCGGTAGAAAACGCCCTGCACTGCTGCGTCCTGCTGCGGCTTTGGAAACTCGATGCTTCCGTCATCGCGGAGCGGCTCTTGCGTTTGGAGCCGGTGGCCATGCGCCTCGAATTAAAAGCCGGCATCAACCGCTGCCTGCTGCTCAACGATGCGTACAGCAACGACCTGGCATCCCTGCGCATCGCCCTGCAATTTGCCAACCGCCAGGCCAGCGGCAAGCCGGTGATCGCCGTGCTGTCCGATATCCTGCAGAGCGGCGAGCAGCCAGATAACCTGTACCGCCAAATGGCGGATATCCTGAAAGAGTATGCCGTGGGTACGCTGATTGGAATTGGCAGCGATATCCCGCGCATCCGGTCGTTCTTGCCCGACGCCCTGTCTGCGCATTTTTACGAGAACACCGACGCGTTTTTGCAGTCCGTAGAGCAACACGCCTGGAGCGACGCGCTGATTCTGTTAAAAGGCGCGCGCATCTTCCGGTTTGAACAAATAGCCGCCCGCTTCGAGGCCAAGGCGCACAAAACAGTGCTGGAGGTCAACCTAAATGCGCTTATCCACAATTTGCAGGCCTATCACCGCTTGCTGAAGCCGGGCGTGAAAATGCTCGTGATGGTTAAGGCAGCCGGGTATGGCGCCGGGCCGGCAGAGATCGCGCGGCTGCTCGAATTTCATAAAATAGACTACCTGGGCGTCGCATATACCGATGAAGGTATCGAACTACGCCAGGCAGGCGTGCAACTCCCCATTTTGGTGCTGAATCCCGAACCGTCGGGCTACGACGCCCTGTACCGCTATCGCCTCGAGCCGGAAATCTACAACCAAGCCGGACTTGACGCGCTCATCGCGTACGTCGGCGAGGAAAAACGCCTGCGCATCCACCTCAAACTGGACACCGGGATGCACCGGCTGGGCTTTGTGGAAAACGAACTGCCGGAATTGCTGGATGCACTGGCCGCCTGCCCCAACCTCGAGGTCGCCACCGTGTTCTCCCATTTGGCCGGCAGCGACTCCAACCTGCTCGACCAGTTCACCCGCGAGCAGGCAGCGACTTTTGAGCGCATGTATCGCGTGCTCACCGCCGGACTGGGCTATACGCCCGACCGCCACCTGGCGAATACCGGCGCGATCGTCCGGTTCCCGGAATATCATTATGAAATGGTGCGGCTCGGAATCGGTATCTATGGCGTGGATACCGGCGGCATGCAACGACAATTACAACCCGTGCACACCCTGAAAGCCACGATCAGCCAAATAAAATCCCTCCAACCGGGCGAAACTGTCGGCTACAACCGCAACGGCTGCGTAGAACGCTCCAGCCGCATCGCCACCATCAGCATCGGATACGCCGACGGACTGTTGCGACTGGCCGGCAACGGCCGCTACCAGGTCGCCCTCCGCAGCCGCCGCGCCCCAACCATCGGCAATATCTGTATGGATATGACCATGATTGATGTAACAGACATTCCCGAGGCGCGCGAAGGCGACGAAGTGATTATCTTCGGCACCGATCCGCCCGTGCAGGAACTCGCCCGCTGCCTCCAAACGATCCCCTACGAAGTGTTTACCAATATTTCTGAACGGGTGAAACGGGTGTATTGGCAAGAATGATTCGATTGGGGATTGGGGATTGCGGATTGCGGATTTATTCGGCGGCGGGTTGTTTCCTGAAAAGGTGAAAGAAATAACCCGCCGACGAATAAATCCCCAATCCGAAATCCGCAATCCGCAATCACTTTTTCAGTCCTATCTCCCGGAGCCGTTCGTCCAGATATTCGCCGGCGGTGATCGGCGGATACTGCGGCGGATGATCGGCCGACACGCAATTGGGCAGGCAGGTAAGATCCATCTCGCTGACCGGATGCAGAAAGAACGGGATACTGAGGCGGGGCAGATGCCACTCTTCCCGCGGCGGGTTCACCACGCGGTGCGTGGTACTTTTCAGGTAATTATTGGTGAGGCGCTGAAGCATATCGCCGACGTTGATCACGATTTCATCGGCTTCCGGCATAATGGGGATCCAGGCATTGTCGGACGACAGCAACTGAAGTCCGCCGGCGCTGGCGCCCACGAGCAGCGTGATGAGATTGATGTCCTCGTGTTGTTCGGCACGGATGGCGCTGGCCGGCTCGCGGGTAATCGGCGGGTAGTGGATCGAGCGGAGAATCGAATTGCCGTACTGGATTTTATCGGTGAAATATTCCGGATCCAGGTTCAGATAGATCGCGATTGCGCGCAACAGCTCGGCGCCCGCCCGCTCGAATTCCCGGTACAATTGGCGGCCCAATTCGTAAAATTCCGGCGCTTCTTCCACCCGCACATTGTCCGGGTATTCCGAACGCCGCGGATGCCCTGCAGGCGCCTCCTGTCCAATCTGGAAAAACTCCTTTAGATCAGGCGCCTGCGACTGCTTTGCGTGCTCCCGACCAAACGACGTGTATCCCCGTTGGCCGGCGCCGCCGGTCACTTCGTATTTTCTCTTGACTTCCTCCGGAAGCGCAAAAAACTGTTTAGACGCCTGGTAAAAATTATCCACCAGCGATTTGGGAACGCCGTGGTTGACGACCGCGACGAACCCTACTTCGCGAAACGCTTTTCCAAGCGCCTCCACGAAGGCTTGTTTTTGTTCCGGCGAACCCTGAACAAATTGCGAAAGATCTACGGTTGGAATACCTTTTTCCATACTGCTTACTTAATCACTTTAATTTTCATTTTCACATCCTGCAGCGGTCGGTTGCTGCGGTCGGTCGGCTGGGCTGCAATTTTATCCAACACATCCAGTCCTTCCACAATGCGTCCAAACACGGTGTAATCGCGGTCGAGGTGCGGCGTGCCGCCCAATTTTTTATACGCCTCGCGTTGTTCGGAGGTATAACGGAAGCCTTTCGAGGCCTCCACCTGGTCGAGCGTTTGATCCGATACCGGCGCGCCCTGTACAATATAAAACTGCGAGCCGCTGGAGGCTTTTTGCGGATTGCCGTCGCGGGCAGCCGCGATCATCCCCTTGACGTGCACAAGCGAGTCCACAAATTCAGCCGGAATTTTATACGCCGGGCCGCCGAATCCGAGCGCTTGCCCGGCAGGGGCGTTGCGCGAGTTCGGGTCGCCGCCCTGGATCATAAATCCGCCGATGACGCGGTGGAAAAGCAGGTCGTCGAAATAGCCCTCGTCGGCCAATTTGACAAAATTATCGCGGTGCTGGGGCGTGCCGGCGAACAGTTCGGCCATCATAACCCCCTGGCTGGTTTCGATCTCGAGGAGGCACGTGGTGGGAGCGGTAACCTGGATCATTTGTTTGTGTGTAACGGTTTTAGCGCCTTTGACGGCTTTTAAAGTAACAGTGTAATTTCCGGAGTGCATGTAGCGGTGCGTGGGCGTGGCCTCGGCGGAACTGGCGCCGTCGCCAAAATCCCAGGAATAGGATTCCGCATTCAGGGAGTTGTTGCTGAACGCGACGGTCGCCGGCGCCACGAGTTTTTCCAGCGCAGCGGAAAAGCGCGCTACCGGCTTTACGGCGCAAGCGCCGAGGAAAAGCGTAAAGAAAGCGAAAAAGAGGAAGGTATGTTTCATGCAGTGCAAACCAATTTTGCTGCAAAGGAAATAAATTTCCGGCGAATACCCGTTTTAAGAAACTGTTTTAAAACCCAAAAACAACCTATTTTTACCACAAATTTATATTTATGAAAAAAATCCTGTACGCTTTTCTGCTGCTGCTTGGTTTACCCATCGCAGCGGCATCCCAAACCACCAAAGACGCGGCCGTCGCGCTGTCCGGCAATGTACAAACCGGCCCGCTGCGCGTCGTACTAAACTGGCCGGCCCCCACCGCAGCCGACGTCGTGCTGTTCCGTCGGGAAAAGGACTCAACCACCTGGTTTGTTCTACTCAACCAAACGGCAAGCACCGTCAGCACCTTCACCGATCCGCTCGTAACGGCCGGAAAGGTATATGAGTACGGCATCCAGCGCACCGTGAACGGCGTCGCCGGTTTCGGCTACCTCAGCGTAGCCCTCGAACGGCAAGCCGTGGAAAAACGCGGACAAATGCTGGTCTTCTGCGAAGCCGCCCTGCGCGCGCCCCTGGCCTTCGAACTGGAGCGCCTGCGACAAGACCTGGCGGGCGACGGCTGGGATGTCCGCTGGTATGATACGCCCGCCAACGCCACCGTGGCAACTGTAAAAAACCAAATTGTCGCCGATTACAACGCCGCACCGCAGCAGGTCAACAGCGTGCTGCTCCTCGGCGCCATCCCCGTACCCTATTCCGGCAATACCGCCTGGGATGCGCACACGGAACACGCCGGCGCCTGGCCGGCCGATACCTATTACGGCGATGTAAACGGGCTGTGGACCGATAATTCCGTTAACAACACCACCCCCGCCCGCCCGGAAAACGACAACGTGCCGGGCGATGGCAAATTCGACCAAAGCGTGACGCCGTCGGCCAGCGAACTCGCCGTCGGCCGGGTGGACTTTTCCAATCTGTCGGAATCAACCTTCGGCGCAACGCAAGTTCAACTCATGCGCCGCTATCTCGATAAAAACCACCGCTGGCGCGTAAAAGAATATACGGTGGATAATAAGATGCTGGTGGACGATAACTTCGGCTTTTTTAACAGCGAAGCCTTCGCCGCCAACGGCTTCCGAAATGGCTATGCGCTCTCCGGCGCCGCCAATGTGGTGGAAGGCGATTTCTTGACGGGCACCGACACGCAAAGCTTTTTGTTCGGGTATGGCTGCGGCGGCGGTACCTACTCCAGCGCCGGCGGCGTGGGCACGAGTGCGGATTTTGCTGCCGACAGTATTAATGTCGTGTTTTCCATGATTTTTGGGAGCTATCACGGCGACTGGGACTACGCGCCCAATCCGCTGCTGCCCGCTGTGCTGGCCTCGCGCGGCGGTATCCTGTCGGTCGCCTGGGCAGGCCGGCCGCACTGGTTTTTCCAGCATCTGAACGCGGGCGAAACGATCGGTTACTCGACCCGGGAAACGCAAAACACCTGCAATAACGTGGGCTATCCCGCATATTACGGCGCCTGCGGAACGCATGTCACCCTGCTCGGCGACCCCAGCCTCCGCGCCCACATCGTCGCCCCGGCCACCAACCTGGCGCTGACGCCTCAGTGCAACGCCGTCCGACTAAACTGGACGCCCTCCGCCGATCCCGCCGTCGCCGGCTACCAGGTCTTTCGCTCTACCGCCCCACACAGCGGATACACCAAAATAACCCCCGGATTGGTGAACGGCAGCTACACCGACCCCAACCCGCCGGCCGATACGCTGTACTACCAGGTGCGGGCCGTCAAACTGCAAAGTACCATCGCCGGATCTTACTGGAATACCAGCACCGGGATCATCCAAAGCGTAATCTACCTCGGCGGCACACCCCCGAACGTCTCCGCCGACGGCGGATTGATCACCTGCTACAACGACTCAGATACGCTGCGCGGCTTCTCCAGCACGCCCGGCGTCAGCTATAGCTGGACGGGCCCCAACGGCTTCGCTGCCAACACGCAGAATGCGCCGACTGCCGCACCGGGCGTCTATACGCTCGTCGTCACCGCACCGAATAACTGCACCGCGAGCACAACGGCCACGGTGATTACAGACCTCGAAGCCCCGATCGTCACCACAGCCAATACGGAAATCAACTGCCTGCAGGCCGTTGTGACGCTCCCGGCCTCCATTTTCAACGGCGAGCCCTTCTGGGAAGGCCCCAACGGCTTCGTCTCTATTGAATCCAACCCGATCGTGATCGAACCCGGCGTGTACACGCTGACGGCATTCAATTTACTCAACGGCTGCACAGCGACGGGCATCGTGGAGGTGATTGAAAACCTCCAGGGGCCCGCCGTGGATATTCAGGCGTCTGCTGCTACCCTTACCTGCAGCAACACCGCCATTCTCCTGACCGTCAACAGCGATGTGCCCGGACTCGGCCTGCTCTGGAGCGGCCCCTCCCTGAATTCCGACGATCCGGAAGTTCCGGTATCCATTCCCGGAACCTACACGCTGGTCGCTTCCAATCCGGCCAACGGCTGCACCAGCAGCACGTCTATTGATATCGCACAGGATATTACCGCGCCGACGGTGCAGGCAGTCGGCGGTGTGCTGAGCTGCACCGCCCCGCTGACGACGATCAGCGCCGCGTCCAATACCGCCGGCGTGGCGTTCGCCTGGGGAAGTCCCACGGGATTCGTCTCCACGCTGCAAAATCCAACCGTCAGCCAACCCGGCACGTACACCGTAATCGTAACCGCCCCGAACGGCTGCACAAGTACCGCCACCGCCGAGGTAAGCGCCGACAGCTCGCTGCCGGACGTGAGCGCCACAGGCGGCCTGATCACCTGCTATAACGACGTGGACACGCTCCGCGGCCAATCCGCCACACCCGGGGTCACTTACCTTTGGACCGGCCCGGGGGGCTTTAGTTTCCCCGCGCAAAACGCGCCGGCCTCGCAGCCGGGTATTTATCGCCTGGTGGTCACAGCGCCAAACGGTTGTACCACCTCAAAAGAAGTATTTGTTGTTGCAGACCTTGACCCACCCGTATTATCGGTCAACATTACCGGCGCGATTACCTGCCTGGGCGGTTCGGTACAGATTAACGGTTCCGTGGTCGGCGGCGAAGCGTACTGGGATGGCCCATCTGGCTTCTTTTCGCTGGATTTGACCAACACGGTCACCGAACCGGGTATCTACACGCTGACGGCCTACAGCCCGCTCAACGGCTGCAGTGATGCAGTCGTCGCGGAAATCCCGGCAGACACCCTGCCGCCCGCACTCGAGGCTGTGGGCGGGGTATTATTTTGCAAAAACAGCGAGGTCGCGCTGAACGCAATCGTGGAGGATAACGTCGTGGTGACGTGGGTCTCCCCGCCCCAGGCGGGCGCCCAGCCGATCGTCACGACGCCCGGCGACTACCTGGTCGTCGCCACGAATCCGCAGAACGGCTGCACCGCCACCGACGTCGCTACGGTGACACAAGTGCAGCCTTTCCTGAGCGCAGGCTTAGCCCAGGGCGCAACCGACTGCAGCGGACAGACGACGCTTAGCGCGCAGCCAACGGGCGGCACGCCGCCGTACCGCTTCGCCTGGAGCAACGGGGATACGAGCGCCACCGCCGCGTACCCCTACGGCGGCGCCCTGGTCGGCTGCACAATCACCGACGAGGCCGGCTGTACGGAAAGCGTCGAATGGGTGATTCAGGCGACCGATACCCTGGCGATCAGCCTGAGCGCTGTCAATGAAAGCGCCGCCGGCGCCGGCGATGGCAGCGCAAGCGCGAGCATCCTGAGTGGGGATGGGCCGTTTACCTATCTGTGGAGTACCGGCGCGACCAGCGCGAGCATCGAAAACCTGCAAGGTGGCGCTTATACCGTGACCGTCACGAGCACGGCGACCGGCTGTAGCAGCGTGGCCACAATCGTGGTGGAAACCACCGTGCGCGTCGGCGAACTCCCGGCAGGCTGGCACGTCCGCCTCTCGCCCAACCCGGCCGGCGCTTTCAGCCTGCTGGATTTGAAATTACCGCAGCGGTCGGACGCCGAAATTACCCTGACGGATTGGAGCGGCCGCGCGCTGCGCGTCCTGTTCAGCGGCAATATTGACCAGACACAATTGCAGATTCCGCTCGATAACTTACCCGCCGGCGCCTATCTGGTGCGGATACGGGCAGCGGCGCGCACGCACAATATGCGCTTGATCAAGGCGGAGTAGCGGCCGTTGCACAAGTGTTCAACGGAATCGAGCAATAAAATTTCGACCGAGTATAGTGTCGGTGTGACTTTGAGTCACGCCGACACTTATCCGGCCGAGTATAGTGTCGGTGTGACTTTGAGTCGCGCCGACACTTATCCGGCCGAGTATAGTGTCGGTGTGACTTTGAGTCACGCCGACACTTATCCGGCCGAGTATAGTGTCGGTGTGACTTTGAGTCACGCCGACACTTATCCGGCCGATTTTCAAAATTATATTCTGAAAATTTTGTGGCGCTGTAGCTTAGAGCATATCTAAAATTATATTCTCTGCTAATATGAAAAAAACTTTCACATTAGCGAGAAATATAATTTTAGACATGCACTTACGAGACAGATGCTACCGCCTTCCGCACGCTCCCGTGCTGCAGCAGCGCCTCCCGGGCAGCCTCCAGCGACAATCCGGTGGCTTCCGCCACCATCCGGGCGCCGCGTTCGATCAGTTTGGCGTTGGAGAGTTGCATATCCACCATTTTATTATCCAGCACGCGGCCCAATTGGATCATCGCGGTGGTGGAAATCATATTCAGGATAAGTTTTTGCGCGGTGCCGGCTTTCATGCGGGTGCTGCCGGTCACAAATTCGGGGCCGACTACCGCGAGAATGGGGTAGTCGGCCTCTTGTATAACCGGCGCGCCGGGGTTGCAGGTGATGCAGGCGGTGCGGATCCCGGCGGCGCGGCAGGCGCGCAGGCCGTGCACCACGTAGGGTGTGGTACCGGAAGCGGCAATCCCGACCACCGTGTCGAGCGCCTCGATTTGCCAGGCGCGCAGATCATCCCAAGCCTGGGTGGCGCTGTCTTCCGCGCCTTCTACCGGATTTCGGATCGCGTGGTCGCCGCCGGCGATAATCCCCACCACCCAGTCTGGCGGCGCGCCGTAGGTCGGCGGGATTTCCGAGGCGTCCACCACGCCGAGGCGGCCGCTGGTGCCCGCGCCGATATAGAACAGTCGGCCCCCTTCGCGCATGCGGGGCACGAGCGCTTCGACAAACGCTTCGATTTGCGGGATAGCCGCCGCTACCGCTTCCGGCACTTTGCGGTCTTCCGCATTGATATACGTGAGCAGATCGTGCGCGGACATTTGTTCGAGTCGGCGGTAAGGCGAGTCGCGTTCGGTGATTTTATCCATGATGATCGGTGCGGGCGGCGGGGCCGCGCAGGAGGATGAAGTTTTTGTATTCGCCGGGCCGGCGTCCGGTGAGGCGTTCAATCCATCGGGAAAGGCGCTCTTTGAGCGGGCGGCGGGCGGCGGCGGGATCGGTTTCAAACTGCCAGTTCATGGCGGCGATGCGGGGTTGCATCACCGCCGGGTGCGTACCGGTGAAGCGGTCGAGCGGTTCCGACTCTTCGTAGCGATAGGCATCTGTCTGGTGCACGCGTTTCGCCACTTCGGTGTCGGCGTGCCAGAGGCGGTTAAAATTCAGTTGCTTGCGTTGTTGGGCGGCGGGGTTTTTCACCCAGCCATAGTGGTAGATACAGGCCGTCGTCTGCCGGACGCGCAATTTGCGGCCATCGGCCCAGCGGAAGCCCTGCGCATCGCGCCAGGAACGAATATTTTTGTTGTTCCGAATGATGCGCACCTCGCGGCGGTACCAGCGCCGGGAGGCGCCGATATAGTCGTACGAGCCGTAAAAATGGCGGTAGTGAAAGAGCAGACCCTCCGTGTCCGGGTCGTCGGCCCACTGTGTCATCGCCTCCCGGATGGCCGGGTAATCCTCCTCGTGCACACACTCGTCGCCCTGAATGTAAAAACACCAGTCGTACGCCGGCGGGATCGCCTGAAACGCCTTGTCCGTTTCCTCCGCCAGCACACGACCGCCTTCCCGCAGGGAGTCGTCCCATTCCGTATGCAGGATGTGCAGGCGCGGATCGTTGATGCTGCGGATCAGCGCCTCCGTGTCGTCTTCCGAACGACCGAGCGCCACCACGAAATAGTCGCACAATGGAAGCACGGATCGGATCGCTTCCACGACCGGATAGTCGTAGCGCACCGCGTTCCGGATGAAGGTAAACCCGGCTATTTTCATGCCCGCAAAGTTATCGGGATTCTGCCAATGTTGCGCGCGCACCGGCGGTATTGCTCGGAAAATCGTTTAAACATTTAGCTTTAAAATAAAAAAAAATCAAACACCCTTCATTTTCAGCCAAAAAATTTTTTTTAGCAAAAAAAACGTTTCTAACAATATATTTTCAAAAAACAGCCAATTTATATTTTGAAACGCGCGTTTTTGGACAGCGGGTTAAAATTAAAACACTTATTTTTTGGCAAAACAAAAAATTTTTTTTTAAAAAACCTATGTAAAGTTATTGTAAAACAGCGAAAAATAATCTACATTTGTAGTTGATACTTTAAGGAAAAGTGTGCCTGTTTAGCAGGTATGTTTTGCCTGACAGCGGGAAAAATACAAGTTTATACATACGGGCATGTCGGGGATTTTTGCCGCGCGCGAAAATGGCGGAATTTTTGTCCATTTTCGGTTCCAACCTGCACACTGAACCATGTTGTGCAGATTTTGGATCAGCGTTCGGGCAGCAAAAAAACCAGGCACCCATCGGTCTGCCGCAATCAACGTATGATTTGCGGAAGGCCTTTGTCGCCTGATAAAGAAACATCAGCACGCAGGAAATATGACTACGCAGCAGCTCAAATTGATCTTCAAAGGCCGGCTGGAATTCGGTTCCAAGCGCAGCTACGACATGGCGATGGCCCGATGGGTGTCGCGCATAGAAACTTATTACAAGGCAGACATTCTGTTCAAACCCGAGCAGGTATTCGTGGAGGAAGAATTTGCCTTGGTGCTGCCGCAGCAAACGATCATGAGCCAGGAAAAGCCCTGGCGCAGCACGACAAACATGCTGCAGGAAATTGCGCAGTTTGCCATGGTCGGTTCTATTGGCGCCTGGTGCGTGGACGCCGGACAGCTGCTCGAGTGGTTTAATATTGAACCGGTGTCCGATAAATCGGCGGTTGTTTCCTATCTCCAAGGTCGCGAGTTGATAGATCAGCGCGACCGGTACGAGGAGGCCACGGCCGCGTTGAGCCGCGCAATTGATAAGTACGAACGCCACGCGCTGGCGTACGAGCGCCGCGGATACGTAAACTACAAGCTGAAAAACTTCAACGACGCCCTGCACGATTTTGACAAAAGCATCGCGATCAATCCAAATAATCCGGAACCGTATTACGGCCGCGGAAAAGTGCGCATGCTGAAAAACGAGTGGGAAACCGCCGCCAACGACTTTGACCAGGCGATCAAACGCGCAATCGCCCTGCAGCCAATCTACTGGCTGGCGCGCCTGAAAAGAGGGGAGTGCCTGTTCCACGCGAAGAAATTCGCAGAGGCCATCAAAGAATTCCGGCTCTTTTTGCAGCGGAATTTTGCTGCCGGCGACCCGAACCTCCTCCGGCGCCGCCGCGCGCTCATGCTGCTCGGCAAAGCGCTCCTCGAAGTGAACGAGCCGAAAGAGGCACTGCAAATCATAGACCAGGCGCTCGCAATGGAAACCGGCGCGGAATGGGCGCCCGATAACGAAGCGTTCCTGCAGCGCGCCCGCGCAAAACGGGCAACCGGCGCCGCCGAATACGCCGCCGACCTCGAAACAGCCGCGAAACTGGGCTCCCCGGAAGCCGCGCGCCTGCTGGAAGAGTGGCGTTAAAAGACGGCTCACCGAGTAATAAATGGCTCGTTTCTGCCTCGGGCAGAAAATTCAGATACGCGCTAAGCAGCTTATTCCTGCCGCTGTACGTATTAACCGGACGAGGATGCCGCGGCGCCGTCGTCCGGTTTTTTATTACCTTTGCGCCGCGCGCCACATTGGCGCTTACCAAAGCTTTCATTTGCCATGCAAAACCGGGATAATCTGCTGCGTGTTTTCCAAACCATCTACCAGTGGCGAAAGGCCATTCGCAATATCTGCCTGCTCGCACTCGTCGGCAGCATCGCTTTGTCGCTGACCCTCAAAAATTACTACCAGGCGGTCACGATCTTTTATCCCGCCAGCCCGCAACTCGCCAATCCGGAATTGATGTTCGGCTATACCGGCCAGGTGACGGAATACTTCGGCTCGGATCGCGACTTGGACCGCCTGTCGGAAATCGCCAACAGCAACGAACTGGTGGACTATATGGTCACGACCTTCAACCTGTACGCACACTATGGCATAGACTCCACCGATAAAAAGGGGCCTTACGAGGTGCGCAAACTGTTTCGCTACCTGTATTCCGCAGAAAAAAATAAAAACGACGCCATCGAACTCACCGTGGAGGATACCGACCCGGAAATGGCGGCCAAACTGGCCAACGCCGCCCGAAATCGAATCAATGACGTCGCCCAGCGCCTCACCAAAGAAAGCCAGGGCAATATCCTGATCGCATTCGAAGATAATATGTCGCGCAAGCGCGCCGACCTCGCCGTGCTCGGCGACAGCATCCGCCAAATGCAGGCAATCTACGGAATTTATCACCCCGAAGCCCAGGGCGAGCAACTGGCCGAGCGCCTGTCGGAAGCGGAAGCGGAAGTGGTGAAAAACCGCGCCCGCCTCGAAGTGCTGGAGCCCAACCGGAATATCCCGCGCGATACCATCGCCTATCTCCGGGCAAATCTGAGCGCATACGAGCAGCAACTGCGCCAACTGAATACAGGCAAAGCCGGCGACGGCGCCCTGACGGTGACGCGCTACAACGAGGGCCTGCCGCGGGTCTCCTTGCTCAACGACCTGCACTTCCAGGCGCGCAAACAACTGAGCTACGACCTCGAACGCTACAACCAGATCAAAGCCGCCTACAACACCAATATCCCCGCCGTGCTCATCATCGAGGAGGCAGATACGCCGCTGATCAAAAACCGACCGAAACGCAGCGTCATCGTACTCGCCAGCGTGCTGGGCGCTTTCCTGTTCAGCGTGCTGGGCGCGCTGGTCGCCGACGCCTACAGGGATATTGACTGGAAATCCATCACGCGCAAAGAGGCCTGAGCCGCCGCATGATGCCCGAGCGCCTCATCCAATGGCTGGCCCTGCCGGCCGGTCATCCGCAGCGATGGCTGTTCGCCGCGTTCGCGCTGCTGTCCGTTGCCGCGGGCTGGGCCGCCGTGTACCTGGACGATTGGCGGTTCGCGCTGATACCGCCCGGCCTGCTGCTGATCTGGATCGCCGTGGTGGACTACCACCTGATTTTTTTCCTGCTGGCCGCCTCGATTCCGATCTCTACGGAAGTGACCCTGCCGGGCGGACTGGGCACCGACCTGCCGTCTGAGCCGCTGATGTGGCTGCTGACGCTCATCGCCGTGGCTTGGTTTGTGCGCCACTACCGCGAACTGACGCCGGCGTACTGGCGGAATCCGCTCGCTTTTTTCTTGTTGGCGCACCTGTGCTGGCTGACCGTTTCGACGGCGATTTCCACCGATTTTATCGTTTCGCTGAAATTTCTACTGGCTAAAGGCTGGTACGTGGTCGTGTTCTTTTTCCTCGCCGGCAGGGTTTTGCAGCAGGAGGCCGATTACCGGCGCCTGATATGGTATTTTTTCCTCCCGACCCTGATGACCGTGCTGGTGATTTTGTTTCGGCACAGCCAGGTAGGGTTTTCGTTCAAGGACGTGAACTACGTCCTGGCGCCTTTTTACCGGAACCACGTGATGTACGCCTGCCTGTTGGCGGTGTTTATGCCCTTTGTCTGGTTTGGCGCCGGGTGGTACCGGCGCTGGTCGGCCAAGTGGTTGCTGCTGGCCTTCGGGATACTCGTGCTGCTGGTGGGGATCAATTTTGCTTTCACGCGGGCCGCTTACGTCGCCCTCGTGGCCGCCATCGGCGTGCACTGGGTCTTGCGCCGGCGGCTGATGAAACATGCGCTTATTGCCGCCACCGCCCTGTTCCTGCTCTTCGCCGCCTGGGTTGGACGCGGCGACAACTGGCTGGAGTTTGCGCCTGATTACCGCCGCACCGTCACGCATACGCGCTTCGACAACCTGCTGGAGGCCACCACCAAACTGGAGGATATTTCCACCATGGAGCGCGTCTATCGCTGGGTAGCGGCCGTGAATATGATCCGCGACAAGCCCTGGCTGGGTTTTGGACCGGGCACGTTTTATTTTAATTATAAAAACTACACGGTTACCAGTTTTAAGACCTACGTAAGCGACAACCCGGAGCGCTCCGGTATCCATAATTATTACTTGATGACGGCGGTGGAGCAGGGATTGCCCGGACTGGCGTTTTTCCTCGCCCTTTGCTGCTTCGCGCTGTTGTACGGCGAGCGGGTCTATCACCGCTGCCAAGAGGCCTGGCAGCGACGAATGGCCGCCGCGGCCACCAGTTCTTTCGCGCTGATCGCCCTGCTGATGCTGATGAATGATTTCGTCGAAACCGACAAGATCGGCTCGCTCTTTTTTATCAACCTGGCGATCCTGGTGAATATGAATCCGACCGGGCGGGAAGAGGAAACCCGGTAAACCCGGCGAATGACCTGGTTTATATTTAACACACCCTGCCGCTGTTCGCTTGAGCGTGTGATTAAGCGCGTATTAAAATTATACTTTTTTTAATATAAAAGAGGGTTTTCTGCCAGACAGGGCGCTTATTGTCAAAAAACCATATTTCCCGCAGATTCCGCGAACTCCGCGAATTCTGCGGGAAATGCGAATTCCGCGGGAAATGCGAACTCCGCGAATTCCGCGGGAAATGCGAATTCCGCGGGAAATGCGAACTCCGCGAATTCTGCGGGAAATGCAAATTCTGCGGGAACCCCGAATTCGAACCCTAAAACCCCGAACAAACAATACACCGATCCGTTTTGCCAAAACTGACCTGAAACACCAGCTCCAGCCCGCCCGCAAAACGGGAGCGCGTGCGCGCAATATCCACATCGTAGGAGAGGATGGTGGAGAACCAGTCGTTTCCGATTTGTACGGCGGGGACAAGGGTGTTTACGGAGAACGCCACGCCGGGCAGACTGCCGCCCCGGAGATACGCGCCCGCCGTCATTTTCATGCCGGTCGGACCAGAAAAACCGGTTTGGTAAAACAGGCCCGCCATCGTTTGCCATTGTTTGCTGTTCGAACCGGTTACGGATTGCCTGCGGTACAAGGCCCGCCCCTGCAGGCTCTGTCCGTTGACCCTGGTTTTCCAGATTGTGCCGGTACCGTACAACACCAGACCAACACCCAGCCTGTTTTCATCGCCCTGCAGGGAATAGATGGGTTTGTTTAAATGACGCCAGGACACGCCTGCCGACCACCCCTGCTTGTTGTTGTACAATACAAAACCGGCCGACAGATCCGGCTGGAAGATATTATCGCGCAGGAAATTTTCCCCGTTGCTGTTGGCAGGGTCATACGTGCCGTTTTGAAATTGTTCGTCAAATTTCAGTTTCTCCGGGTGGATGCCCATGGCCAGTCCGCCCAAACTGCCGCCCACCGACGCAAAGGTCTCGGCGCCCAAATGCTGGTGGTAGGCGGCCGTCAACAGGCCGTTGCTGTTGTAAAAATACCCGAGCGGACTGAAATCGTGCTGCAGGCCAATCCCGAGCGCGTAAAAGTTCTTTTTGCTGTTCTGCAAACAGAAGCGCATATCGGCAAATATAGAAGCGCCTTGATAGGCCTGCTGACTGACCAGGTTGTCCCACTGCCCCCGGTACAAAGAGGCAATCCGCGTACGGTGCACCGACCCGCTGCCGGTGGCGCCCGGATTGAGCAATTGCGGCAGCTGGATGCTGTTCGCAAAATGATAGTCTTGTCCCCAACCGGCCATCGGGGCCGTCGCCAAGAGTACCCAAAGGAGAAAAAAACGCATATTGTTCATCGTATCAATTGTATCGTACCAGCAAATGATTTGACCACGCCGTCCGGAAAGACGACGGAAACAGTCGCCCGATAGGAACCAGCCTCGGCTTTTTGGCCTCTAAACTGCCCGTCCCATCCGAAACGGCGGTCTTCCGGGGTTGCAAGCTCCTGCCCTTCCAGTTGGTCAAGGTCAAATACGGTTTCGTTGTATTTGTCGAATATTCGGAAATAGTTGATCCGCAAGGCCTCCGCGAAATTGCTTCGGAGATAAAACACGTCATTGACGCCGTCGTCGTTGGGCGTAAAGGCATTCGGAATGAACAGCGTGGCGTCATAGTCTATGCGTACATCAACGCGGACGGTATCGGTTTGGGTGCAACCGTTGTTGTCCGTGGCCGTTACCGTGTACAGGATGGACTGAATGGGCCGGGAAACCGGATTGGCAAGGACGGAGTCGCTCAGCCAGGTAGCCGGCGCCCAGAGAAATTCCACGTCGGTTTTATTGACTTTGGCGGATAAGGGGGCGGATTCCCCCAGGACGAGCGAAAAATAGTCTTCTTCGACGCGCAGCGCCAGCTCATTGATCGGCAACACCTGGATCTGGGTGTCCTGAACGCAGCCGTTGCTGCTCTCCGCCCGAATGAGGTAAGCGCCAGGAAGCAATCCGGGGTGCGCTGACCCGGTGGCGTTGTAGCCCGGCCCGGTCACCGACAGGAAATTGGGCGGCGTTGTAAGGGCCTGTAGGTCTGTACCGAGGGCGGCCGTACAGTTTAATTGGGTACTAACCTGCAGATCGGGGACAGGCAGCACTTCGAAGTTGAAATTTGCAGAATCCGGACATATTCCATCATTTAAGGTGTAAAAGTTGACCGAATACGTGCCTGCCTGCTCAAAGGTTCTTTCAAAGGTAAAATCATCGGAGGCGTACCCATCGCTCAGCGTCCACCTGACCGTGGTGGCGCCGGTTGTCAGGCTCAGGAATTGGGCAGTCGCAGGCGCGCAGGCCTGCGGGAAATTTACGTCGAACAGGGCTTCCGGGGTAGTTCGGACGATCACCGCAACCGTATCGGCTGCCAGGCATCCCTCCGGAGAAAGCACGGTAAGGATGGCCGAGTAGTCGCCTTGCGCAGGATAGGCATAGCTTTGGGTACATCCACTCGCCGAGCTTCCGTCGCCAAATTGCCAGGAACAAGCCGCTTGCGGCTGGTTGCTCGTGCCTTGAAACTGCGCGCTGGAGAAGGTGCACACCGAATCGGTCGCTGCTGCCTGCGCCGTGGGCACTTCATGAATGACCAGGCTTCCCGAGGTGGCGCTTTCGCAACCGCGCTGGGTGGTTGCGCGCGCAACGGGCGTATAGATGCCCGGATTGGCATATCGGTGGGACGTGTTTCTTTGCCAGGTGGAGTCGCCATCGCCAAACCAGAGCTGAATACCGGGCGCCACGGAGTTCACCCAAAAATTGACGGGTTCTCCCGGACACTGCTGTTCGTCGTGCAGGAGCTCGATATCCGGAAGCGGATACACCGTAACCGGAAGTTTTACGCTGTCATAGCCGCAACCGTACGCGAACAGCGTAATCCAGTATTGTCCGGGATCCGGAAAATGCACCAGGATCGTATCCCCTGTATAATTCGCACCGGTGGAGACCTCCCAGGCAATTTCGGCGCCCGGGGTGGCAAAATTGATCATTTGTGCAAAAACCCCTTCGCACAGTCGGGTGGTGTCCGGCAAGCCGGCAAGCGCGGTGACATCGGGCGGATGTACAATTATCGCTTGAAATGCCGTGTCGGCGCCGCACAGGTTGGACGACACGAGCGCAACCTCCACCGTATCGGGCTGATCCCCCGTAAACAATTGAAATTGGACCGGCTGATCAAAAGACCCCGGGTACTGATACCCGTTGGAAAGGTAGTAGGTATGCTGCAGCGGATTGCCGTAACTGCCCAGGGAAAGCGTGGCCACGCTTCCGGAGCAGGGCTCGCTGAAATCTACCTCAAAAACCGCCCGCGGCCTCGGCGCAACTTCGATAGTCTGCGCGTATTCCGCCGCGCCACAGCCATTGACCATTTTTACCCGCACCTGATAAGCGGTATCCGAGAGGCCGTCATAGTAGGTGACAGGCGGCGGATTGTAGCCGTAAAATACCTGCCCGTTGCCAAGATCCCAGACATACTGGCGGCCATCATTGGGGCTTTGATTGTTAAAAAAGACGGTGAGCGGGGCGCAGCCGGAATCGGGAAATACCTGAAACCGGATGGTGCCCGGTATTTGGGCGGAAGGTACCTCCACCTGGGCGCTATCCCGGATGGTGCAAAGGGGTTCTCCCGTCAGCGGATTTACCGTAAAAGCGGTGTACTGAACCGGATACACGCCGGGCGCGCTGTACGCGTGGTCGAGCAACCCAAACCCGGAGGTTCCGTCGCCCCAATTCACGAGATAGACCACCCCGGAGGCAGCATTGGGGATCAACTGGACGGTCTCTCCGCTGCAAGCGGTGTCGCGATCCAGTTCAAAACCAGCATTGGGCGGGCCGTACACGGTCAGGGTACGGGTGTCTTTGTTGCAGGCATCCGGCAGGGTCGGGTTGGTATAAGTAAAAAGGTAGGGCGTGTCCAGGGCGAGTTGGGTCAGATCCACCACATCGCCATTGACCGCAAAGCCGCTGAACAGGCCGCCCGGCGAAGCATTGGTCAACTGTACGATTTGTTCGGTATTGCAAACGGCCAGGTCTTCTCCCGCTTCCACCGTATTGGAAGGCGCTACGTTGATCGTGATGGAGTCTGTCCGCCGACAAAGATCGAACCCGCGAACAAAAACCAACTGGTAGGATCCCGGCGTCACGGGGTCAAAATAATAGCCGGTGGCATTTTTAAAAATATGCGCGCCTTCCCAAAAGCCCAGCAGGGTGTCGCTTGCTGCAAGGTAGATGCGCTCCGTGCCGGAGCACAAAACGGTGTCTTGGGTAAAAATTTCCACCTCCTCCGGCGCGATCAATTCCGAGACCACGCTTTTGGACACCGGTCCGCAGGAGTTCCCTGTCGAGGCGGTTATCAGATACGGCCCGAAAGCAGCGTCCAATTTAATCGGAAAACTATCGGTAACCACGCCGTTGATCGCGTACGTCAGGGTAGAATCAAAGGGCGTCGGCGTAAACTCCGTCTCCAGGCAGGCAATCGCCGGCGTATCGAGGGCTACCTGCAGCGGCAACTCCACGGTGAAACGTATAGTATCGGCGCGCCGACAAACGCCGGCGCCAATGGATGTAATGAACTCGAAGTCGCCCACTGTATTCGGAATAAAAAAGACGCCGGTTGAATCGTTTCGGAAACTGGCAGAAGGCCCCGACCAACTGCCCGCAGGAAAGGCAAATATCTCGATCGTATCGGAATTCAAACAAGCGGTCACATCCCCATTGGGATACGCAATGACAATATTGCCCGCCGGGCGCAAGGCAAATGTATCGTAGGCATGCACTTCCCCGCAGAAGTTTTTCATGGAAGCTTCGAGAAAATAGAAATCGTTGGACAAAGGCAAGGCAACCGGAAAGGAATCAAACGCAATCCCGTTTATCGTATATACTGCAGCGGTATCCAAGGGGATCGGCGTATAACTGATGGCCGTGCAGGTATCTACCTGCGCCTGCAACTGAACAGCGGGCGGTTTGATCACATGGACGATCACTTCCGCATCGTCGGCGGCAATGCAGTTGTTGCTTACCCGAAGATAGATTTTGTAAGTGCCGGGCTGTGAAAATTGCATGGCAACTATGTTTGTGTCCGGCGCCGCCGGATCGGGATACCAGCGCCAGCCGCCTGCAGGGCCTTCTACGTTCCAGGAAAAACTGTTGCTGGAAAATGAGTTGGCGCCAGTCAGCTGTAAATACTCCAGCGAGTCGTCCATGCAGATATTATATTCATTGCCAAATACATTGATGGCATTGTTGGTAGCAGGCGTAAGCACGGCGTCGGGCGGGGTGGAGACGGTCACGGTGCTCGAGGAGCATACCGTATCACACACGTTTCCAACGCAATAGGAAATATTATAGACGCCGCCGTTTTCAAACACATAGCCAAGCGTATCCCCGGTGTAAAGCTGGCCATCACCCAGATCCCAGACCTCATACGTGATGCCCGCCGACGGGCAACTCACCAGGCCGCCGGCCCCCGGCGCCACGGAACCCTGAAATGTAACCCCCTCGTTGGCACATGGATTGGAAGATACTGCAAACTTTGCCACCGGCGGATTTCTCCAAGTCAGGATAAAAGCGCTGTTGGTTGGATCAGCCAGGGTGTCATTCAAATACGATTGAAGGATGATGGTATAGGATTCCTGGAATTTACAGGAACCAAAGAAAGAAGAAAGATCGTACGTATGGCTCTGCGCCGCAGGATTCGGACTGCCCGGCACGATTGTATTGGGTGAATTATCGCCCCAGATGATCTCAAAATAGGCTATACTATCCTTGTTGGGATCATTGGGATCCACGATGATGTTGATGCAAACCTCCTCCAGCGGACCGGTAATGCAGTAAAATTGCACCCCGTCGCAGGTCGTAATGGTCGGGTTGTTGAACGACTGCGCAATCAGCATGTCTAACCCGCCTAAAAGACAGAGTGTGGTCAATATATATTTCTTCATCACCTAATAAGTTGAAGCGTTCCATTGAATATGGATACTTTTTGATCAACAAAGCGCACGGCCACCACGTACCGGTAGGCGCCTGCCTCGGCTTTCTGACCCCGGAAGGTACCATCCCAACCGAATTCCGGGTTTTCAGGGGTAATCACGTTGTTCGAATCCGTCCGCCGGGCTTCAAAAACAAGCGCATTGTACTTGTCGTAAACCCGGAGGTAGTCCAGGCTGTGTACCGAAGGACTGCTGCTGCGCACGTAAAACACATCGTTTACGCCGTCTTCGTTGGGCGTGAACGCATCCGGAATAAACACCTCTTCTTCCCGGTTTATTTTCACCGAAACCCTTACGGTATCCACGCGCACGCAACCGGTGGGGTTGGTGGCATACACGTAATACACCATAGATCTTTCCGGTGTACAAATCGGGTCGCTGATACCGGCGTTATTCAGAAATAAATCGGGCTTCCACAAATACGTGGCGTCTTCCTGGTTTGAACTGGCGTTGAACTGGATGGCCTCCCCGGGGCGCAGCGCCACATACTCCGGATCGGCGGTTAACGCAAAGAGATCGGTAAAGGACAAAAGTACGTTGGTATCCAGCACGCAGCCAATCTGATTCCGGACTTGAATATTGTACGCTCCGGTATCCAGCGATGGGTGAAAATCGCCGATCTGCGTATATCCGGGGGCGCTGACTGTGACAACATGGGTGGGATCGGTGGGGATCCGCAAATCAATCCCGTCTGCAGGATCACACAAAGGATCCACGATGAATTCCGCCTCAATCGCCGCGTCCAGCCGGAGAACCAACACGCTGCTATCCGAACACAAGCCATTGTTGCTTACCGTGAGTGCGATTTCCTGGACGCCGGGCGTCAGGAAGGGCAACTCCAACGCCGATTGATAGGACACCGGCAAGCCTTGGTATTTCCAGATAAAATTGTTTGCAGCCGGGGCATTGACTTGAAAAGCGCCGGTTACCGGAACGCAAGTCTGCGGAAGCGTGTATGCAATCGCCGCATCCGGGGTCTCCAAAATCGTTACCAGCATCGTATCTGACTTCGGACAGCCATTGTCGGCAAAGGCCGTGAAAACAGTCGCATAGACGCCCGGCTGGGCATACAGGTGTACAGCATCGCAAGTGGACGCCACGTTGCCGTCGCCAAACCGCCAATAGCAACTGGCAGGCATCGTCAGACTGGCGCCGGAGTACGATAACGCCTTGCCGGTGCAGCCGGGACTGTCTGCGGCGGCCTGTATCTCGGGCAGCTCCCGCACATTGATTTGTCTGACCAGGGTGGTTTTGCAGCCGGCGGAACTGGTGGCCGTTGCCGCGATAGTGTAATTGCCTGGTAAGGCATACCGGTGTGTGGAGACGGCCTGGCTGACAGAGTCCCCGTCGCCATAGAACAACACCAACCCCGTTGCATTGGTATTGACTGTAAACGCCACCGCCTCCTGCGCGCAAACCGTCTGATCCACCACCAGCCCCAATTCCGGCGTGGGGTGTACCTGAATCGGCAGGGTTATGCTGTCAGATCCGCAACCGAACGTATAGAGCGTGGCGGTATAAGTACCCGGCGTATTGAAAATGATGGAAACCGTATCGCTCAGAAAGGTATTGCCGTCTGAAAATCGCCATAAAACCGGCGCTCCCTCGGTGGACTCGCTGTACAGGATCACCGGACTGCCGACGCAGCGGGGGGTGCTCGGAACGCCGATTAGCGCATTGACGGCGGCAGGATGGACGACCACCTCCTGATAGGCGGTGTCTGCGCTGCAGGCATTCGAGGACACCAGCCAGATTCCGATGGTATCGGGTTGGCCCTGCGCATCAAACTCAAAAATGGAGGATATTCCCGCTGTGGCCGTTGTGGTTACCCCCGTCGAAGTGTAAAAAATGTTGTGGAGCGGATACCACGTGCTCAAAAGCGAGGCTTCGAGCATGGCGCCGGAGCAGATTTCATTGGCGGAAAGCGCAAAATCGGCGATGGGGTTGGGCAGCACTTTGAGCGGTTGCTCCGACTCAAAAAAACCGCAGCCCCCCGGAACCCGCAGCCGGATCGGGATGATCGTATCAGCCAGGCCATCCGGATAGGTGATTGGCGGCGGGGTGTTGCCGTAATAGCTTTGGCCCAGGCCGGTCTCCCACAGGTAGTGATTGTGCTGTGCGGCGCTGACATTGATGAATTGCACCGTAAGCGGCGCGCAGCCGGAATCGGGCTGCGCGATAAATGCCACCGCGCCCGGCGGCAGCGGCGCCGGAATTTCAATGGTGGCAGAATCTTTTACCGTACATAAGGGAAGGCCTGTGAGCGGATGGAAATTATGGACTGCATACTGCAGCAGGTAGGTTCCCGGCAGGCTGTAACTATTTGAAAACGTGTTGGACACGCCATTTCCCCAATCAATCGCATACGCCACGCCGCCAACCGCATTGGGCTGCAGCGTAATT
>JBEIDF010000032.1:0-28813 GCA_040383605.1 Lewinellaceae bacterium | reverse complement strand
GAAAGTCTTTTTCAGCAATACTTCGTTCATTTTTTTCGCCGTAATTAGTCCAATTACGACTGCAAAAAGCGCCTTGTCTGGCTAAAAAATCCTTTTCATATTAGCAGAGAATATAATTTTAGACACGCTCTAAGACCGTGGGAGAATGTCTTGAGAAGAACTCGGGAGGAGGGACTCCTTCTAAGAGCTTGTTCAAATATTGATTTCTGGGTTGCAATTGCCCAATTTTATTTTTAACTGCGTTAAATTTTTCGCCGAATTGCCCGCATTCGACGGCAAAATTTGCCTTGTTAAAAATAAAATTTTTGCAATTTCGCCTCAGTATCAAAATTTGAACACGTTCTTAGAAACGCCTGCAGGTATCTGGTCGGGTATTCGCCCGTGTCTCGCCCCCCCATTCAAGAAGAACGATACGCAACCTCATGATACCCTTTCTCATGCGGCCCCAAAAACAGCCGGGCGTAAATCCGGAACACCGCCAGGCCGTCGAGCATCAGACTCAGCGCAATCAGGAGCGTAAGCCCAAATTGATGCTCGTGTACGTGCCCGAGAATCAAATCCTCGCCGATGAAGGTGGGGGTGATGGGGAAGCCCGCCAGACCCAGACAGGCAATCAAGAACAGGTTGGCAAGTTTCGGGTATTCGTAGGCATGTCCGTGAAAACGGTGCAGCAGCAAGGATTCGTTTTTGCGCCGCAGGCGATTGAACGCGAAATAGCCGAGGGCTGCCGAAACCAGGATACCGCTCAGGTACATATAGATTTGCCCCCAGTCAAACTGCTCGTTGAAGGCGATCGCCAGGGCGGTGAACAGCTGGCTCATGATTACAAGGAACCAGGCGTTCGGCGCGTCATTGCGCTTGACAAACGCTTTCAGAATGAGCATAAAACTGATCAGCGCCAGTCCGGTGGGCAAAAAACCCAGCACCCAATGGGGGATTGCGCTTCGGTGAAATGCGAAATACAATCCGGTAATGTATAAGGGTACGAAAAAATACAGCACGTTTTTAAGATGGATAAACTCCAGCATGTTGCCCGCCGTTTTCAGGGGTTTCCACAAAAACTGGTACATGAAGGTATCCAAATTCCACTCTTTGACACTCAGGATGTACACCCCTTTTTGCAGGCGCCCCCAAAAATTGTCCTTGATACGGTGTTGCGGGGGAATGAAGTTGAAAAACTGCTCGTGGATCAGATAACTCAACACGGAGGGCGAAACCAACAACTGATAGGTGCGCAAAAAAGCGTTGCCGGCAAAGTGCGCCAAGGCCAACGTATGCCAACCCAGGGCCACCTCGGCGAACATCAGCCCGATTTGCGCAATGGAAGCGTAGGCTATCTGGGTTTTGACGGTGGATTGCACGCGCGCGATCAAAGTGGCGACAATCCCCGTGGATAGGCCAAATGCAATCACCATCGCCTTGATCCACCAGTTTTCGCCCCAGAGGGGATAGGTGCGAAGCAACAAAAAAACGCCGATATGCACGGACAGGGAACCGTAGAATATGGCGCTGGAGGTGGTGGGGCCTTCCATGGCCCGGGGCAGCCAGGACGAGAAGGGCAATTGGGCCGATTTCACCAGGGCGACCACCAAAAACAGTCCGGGTATCACCAGGGTGTAGGGCCATTCCCGGATGATGGGCGCCCCCTGCGCAAACAGCATTTTCCACTCGGCAAAAGACGCGCTTTTTCCAAATTGATGGTGGCAAATCCAGATCGCCAGCAGCAGAAAGATATCGGCTACCCTGTAAATGGATACCACTTTTAGCGCGTTTTTCACTGGCAGGTAGCGGTCGCGATAGAAAGCGATCAGGAAAAAAGATGTGATCCCGATAATCTCCCAGCCGATAAACAGCGTTTCCAGGTTGCCGGCAAACACGATAAAACTCAGCCCCAGATAGAAAAAGAGCACGTTGTTGAAAAAACGCTTGAAGCCCGGTTCCCGGTGAATGTAGTAGCGACTGAAAATCAGCACCAGAAAGGTGAGCGCGGCGGCCACCCAGAAATAGCCAAAAGTGGCGCCGTCGAAAAAATAATCCAGCGAAAAATTCGCTTCGGCGGTTTGGTAAAACACGAGGCCCTCGCCGTGGATATCCTTCCCGCCTTCCAGCAGCCAATGGATAGTAAATGCCAGGAAAAACAGGGCGTGCAGGCCAACGGTAGCGAGCGCCGACCAGAAGATAAAGCGCTCCCGCTTGTTCGGCGCTGCAAGGTTGACTAAAAATCCCGCCAGGGGGATCAGCAGCGCATAAGGCAGTAGTTCGTTCATTGTTTTTTCATGATATGTACCGGGAGGTTCTCC
The DNA here is from genome assembly GCA_040383605.1 of Lewinellaceae bacterium. Taxonomy (GTDB): domain Bacteria; phylum Bacteroidota; class Bacteroidia; order Chitinophagales; family Saprospiraceae; genus M3007. The sequence continues at coordinate 26,513 of JBEIDF010000032.1, read as the reverse complement.
CGGGTGGCGTGAACAATATGGTTGGTTTCCATTTCTTTGGCGGTTTCGATCAGCCGGTGGATGTCGTTAGCCCGCGCGACGTCGTTTTTCAGGGGCGCGTATTCCTCGAAGGCGCCGCTCCGGAAGCGGTAGAACCGGTTGTTGTCCGGGTGGATGGCTGCGAGGTGTACCCAGTCGTTGATAAACCACTCGTATAAATCCGGCTCCGATTGGATGGTTTTTAGCACCACCTCCGGATAGTGTTCTACGAGGATCAGCAGGCGAATCGGGTCGTGTACCTCGATCATCTGCAGGGGAAGTCCGGGTCGCAGATCGCCGTCGGAGCTGTTTGCAACGCCGATGAGGCCCATCACGTTGTGCGGCAGCTTAGTGCCTGCGCCGAGTTTTTGATTATCAATGCGGGAGAAATAATACTCCAGATTGATCCCGCCGCAAACCGGCGGCAGCGGTTTCATGACGCCGAGCAGCAGCTTGCCGTCGGGGTCGGTCCGGTAATCGTAGGAGTTCATGAAGGCCCGGCGGTCGAGAAAGAGATTTTTCGTGAGGTTGCGATGCCCGACGAAGCAGAGCGCGTTGGTTCCGTGGCCGAGTTCCGGTCGCGGTTCAAAATACGACACAGAGCGTTTGCGGATAGCCTCCCGTACTTTTTTGATATCCTTTTGGGTATTGATGGAAGCAAAGCGGCGTGAGCGCTCCTTGGCGTTCAGGTCGAGCGCGTCTTCAAATGCGGCTTTATTTTTTTGGTGCGCGGCGGCGTTTGCCGGCGACAGGATATTTTCGTCGTAAAACGCGATCTCGTCGCCGGCGGTGTCGTGCAGGGCGCCGATAAACTGCGTGGTATCGGGGATGTGCAAGCCGCGGTCATGGAGGATTGCGCGCACCTGGGGATGGTTGGCCATGGCGGCAAATACGCGGGCGTTGACGGAGCCGGGGCGTCCGCTGCAGGCGCCGCAGTCGTGCGCGCCGTGGTGGGGGTTGTTGGCGCTGCTGGAGCCATGGGCGACCATATAGACGATTGGCGCGAAGTGCCGGTTCATTCCGATCCCGCGCAACACGCCCTCCACCCGATCGGCCATTTCCGGGCAGGTAAACCCAATCTGCAGGCCGTTTTCGAGTTGGTTGGGGTTGGTGTTTTCAAATATCAGCTCCGCGTCCAGGTGCATGTGGGCAAACGCATTGGAGATCGCGGGGCTCATGGTGGGATTGAACAGATCTTTCACCAGTTTGAAAGCCGCGACTACGCCCAGTGAGAGGCTCATGAAAAAGCCTCTAAAAAAAGTGTGCGATTTTTTTGTGTGCAGGAGTTCGTGTTTGCGTTTAGCGCTCGATTCTTTTTCTTTTATCAGATACTTGGGCGTAACCGGCGCCGGGCACAGTTTTTCATAAAACTTGCTATTAGCCGGGTGGAAGAAAAATTCCACGCCGAAAAAGCCGGGTGCGCCCAGGGTTTCGCAGCGCGGATCCACCGATTCGATGTGCCGGCGGATGGAGCATTCGCGCTCGTCTATGCAGAATACGGCCTGGAAACTTTTTTCGCCGGGCGTTTCTTCCCGGTCTGCGGCCCGCGCCAATTTTAGACCCGAGAGCACCTCGTCGTAGTAGCTCCACTCAAAGGCGTCCTGCCAGATCATCAGCGCTTCGTGCCATTCCGTAAGTTCAAGCGGCTCGAACAGATCGGTTGGTTTGATCGGTCGGATCTGCGCGAGCGGCGCCCAGCCCTCGCCGAGTTCTGCGTCGAGGGCATCCAGTTCGAGCAGGAGTTCGAAGAAAATCAGTTCCCGGAGGGCGATTTTTTTGGGGTACAGGATCGTATCGGGCCGGTCTTCGATGGCGGCGACCATACCCGACCAGCCGCGGTGGCTGAACTGCTGGTCGAAGAGATACTGTTCGTACAGGGCGGCGTCGCCTACGAGCAGTTCGAGGAGGGTTTCGACCGAGGCTTGCTCGTCGAACAGGAGCCGGCGGGCGCGGCGGGTTTTAAAAAAACTGCTCAAGCCGTTTTGTTCCATGTTTCGAAGCCCCGGCAGCAAGCCATTTTCCACAAACGGAAAATGCCAAAGCGCGATTCCCTGATCGAGGTAGCTGCAAAGCACCCGGAAGAGCAGTGGTTGCACCAGGTTGTCAAGGTCGGTCTTATACGCCGCTTTCCAGTAGGCGCGGAGGCGGCCGATGCGGGGCGGCGTCCAGCTTTCCTGCACTTCGTACAGGGCTTTGTCGAGCCAGATTTTGGCATCGCGCGCGCCTTTGCGGTCAATCGTTACTTTTTCGAGTATTTCCGGACGAATGCGGCCGCCTGCATACAAATTCCGGTATTCGGTGATACTGAAGGTGGCCTGGTGGCCGAAAATGGCGGAAGAGGTAAAGATCGCCTCGTAAAAAGGCATTTCCTGGAATGCGTGCAGGGAGTTGTGGTGGATAAAATCTTTCAGCGGCGTTTGCGAAGGCAAATAATGCTTTAAATGATGTATCACCGCTTCCAGATCAAAACCTTCTAGGGTGTTTTGCATATAATATTTTTTATCTACTAGTTAAAAAATACCTGATATTGCAGCAAAAAGGCGCTCTTCCGGCCATCCAGGCTGCCGTCGGTCTGATAGACCGGATGGCTTTGCCAGGCGGTTGTCACCTTGGAAGTATGGCCTTTCAGCAGCCAGCTGATACCCAGGTCGAGAAAATTCATCGGTTTATTCAGGCGCTCGTACTGTGCGTGCTGCCAGGCGACGTACGGAAGCAGGCTGATTTTTCCGAGGGTATTGTCTGGGAATTTATAGCCTATCTGGGCAAACAGCACTGTGCCGGTACCTACCAGCGGGAAGGCGTTGCCGCCGCCGTTGAGGATGCTCGGGTTATTGTCGCCATTGGCCGGGTTCATTACGCCGTTGTTGCGCAGGTAATTGGGCCCGAAATCGAGGTACGTCAGGGCTGCGTAGGCGCTGATGGCAGCGCCCTTGCCGCCTATCGGAGCGTCGTAGTACACGTCCACATTGGCCTGCGTCATATTGTGCTCCAGCGTATCGGCCGGCGTTGCGGCGTTCAGATACCACATCGCCCGCGGCTGATAGACGAGTCCGGCGCCCAGGTTCAGCACCGTTTTTTTGCCCAGGTACGTACCGGTTGTGTAAGGCGTCAGGTTGGATTCCTGGTCTTTGAACTGAACCATTGCGTAGGCGTTGGTTTCCATAGCGGGCGGGCGGGCGGAAAACGCGGCGTTGGACGTGACTGTCGGGTTGTAGTTTGCCGACTTTTGGATGGCCATGGGTTGCGATAAGGCGATGCGGTAGTCCAGTTTTCCCAGTTTTCCTTTGGCGTGCACGGATAATTTACGCAAAAACTGGTCCGTCACGTCGTTGGTGCTTTGCAGATACAGCGGTGCATCCACGCCGAGGATGGTACCCACGGATGGACTGGAAAAGCGCGACAGGCCGCTCCAGCCGCTCAATCCGGCGCCAACAGACAGGCGTTGTTTCAGGACGGCATATTCACCGTAGGCGTCGTGCACGAAGAACCCCAATTTGCGGTCGCTGATATTGTTGAAATTATTTTCCCCGATTTGTCCATAGACGAAGATGCGGTCGGTCAGTTGGCCGATCCATTGCATCCGCATCCGACGGATACCGATATCTGCCCCGCGGGCTTTGGAAAACCCAAAAATCGTAGTGCCCGGATTGTAGTCCTGGTAGCGCACCCAGCTTTGCACGGCGAGCGTAATTTTAAAATAATTGGTGCCGTCTTCGTTCAGGTATAATTTACCGTCTTTGAAACCTTGTGCGGAAAGCCCTGCGGCGCAGCACAGCCAGAGCACACAGGCCGAAAGAAAATGTTTGTACATCATGCGATAACTGTTTAAACTAGTGCGTCGGTATTTTTTTGCGCGCCGCCAGTTTGTGATTGGATAAAGGTTTGTGATCGTCCAGGCCGAGGATTTGCACCGTGCCGCCTTCGGCGATGTAATCGCGCTCGAAGTGGTGGAGGTTTTCCATAACGGAGTGATCCACGAGTTTGGTTTGGGAAAGATCAATCGTAACCTGCATTCCTTGAGGAATCGCTTCCAGTTTATTTTTTAACCCGAGGTAGTTGGTAAACAGGGCTGATTTTTCCACCTCCACGAGGTAGTGGTCACCTTCGAAGGACACGCTTGCCGGCGCGCTAAACAGGCTACCGATTGGGGCGCCGTTAATTAGGTGGATCATAATTTTAAGTGCAATACCCGCCGCAATACCCACCAGCAAATCTTCATACAAGGTGAAAAAGATCGTGACGAGGAAAATAGCCAGTTGCTCCTTGCCGATGTTGAAAATATGCGCGAATTCCCGCGGATGCGCCAATTTAATTCCCACGGTGATGAGCATGGCGGCCAGGGCGGTGTTGGGAATCATCTCGATATAGTGCGTGGCCATCAGCACAAAAGCCAGCATGAAAAAGCCGTGGAAAAAATTGGCCCAGCGCGTTTGCGCGCCGTTGTTTACATTCGACGAGCTGCGCGCCACCTCCGAAATCATGGGGAGGCCGCCCAGGACAGCCGCCAGGGTATTGCCGATTCCGACGGCCAGCAGGTCGCGGTTGGCGTCCGACTTCCGTTTGTAGGGATCCAGCATGTCAATCGCCTTCACGGTGAGCAGGGATTCCAGCGTACCGACCAGCGCAAACATGATGACATATTTTATAAAAATCCCGGACTGGGCAATACCCGAAAAATCCACATTTACCTTGATATTATCCATCAGGTTGCCGATGTGTACCAAGGCATACGGCGGTTCCGTGTGTTGGAAATCCATGAGCAATTCGGCCGGAATCGCCACGAGGAGTACCAGCAGGGGCGCCGGAATTTTTTTCAAAAACGGTTGTTTAACCAGCGGCCAGCCCATCATGATGGCCAGGCTGATTACGCCGATCAGGGTCGCTTTCCAGTCAAGCACGGATAGGAAATACGGCACATTGGCGATCAGTTCCAGCGGGCCTTTTCCCTTTGCGAGTGCGGGATTTACGTCCAGCAGTACCGGGATCTGTTTGGCGATGATGATGATACCGATGGCGGCGAGCATGCCGTGGATGGCGGATAAGGGGAAAAAATCGGCGAGGCGGCCCAGTTTAAACAGGCCGAACAGTATTTGAATCAGTCCGGCTACCACCATCGCCCCCAGGGCGAGTTTCCAGCCGGTTTCGCCGCCGCCGAACTCGGTTACTGCACCGGCCACGATCACAATCAGTCCCGCTGCCGGGCCTTTGATCGTGAGGCGCGATCCGGCGAATAAACTGACGACCATGCCGCCAATGATCGCCGTGATCAGACCCATCAGGGGCGGAAATTCTGACGCTTTGGCAATCCCGAGGCTAAGCGGCAGCGCCAGCAGGAATACGATCATGCCCGAGGTGGCGTCTGCAGACCAGTATTGTTTCAGGCCGGCCAGACCATCGGCCGGCACGCCATTTTTTTGTTGTGCATACATGGAGATAGAAGTGGAAAACGCTTTGAAACAGCGCGAAACACGCGCCGTTTGTGCGGAAAATGAAAAATAGTGGGTGGAAGAATGCCGATGGCGGCACGAACACGTGGGATATCCTTTGCCGAAGGCAAAAACCCCGACTCTGTACTAGCGGGTTATCCCGGGAAGCGCACCGCTAATACGGCAATAAAGGATAAACAAGGGGGGACAGACGCGTTTTAGTACACGCGCATTTGTCTGTGTTGCACAGGCTGCGGCCGCGGCGAAATAACGCCGGATTGCGGCGAAATGCCCCGGATAGATTGCCGCCAGGGCGTCTGTTTTCAACCCGCCCGGAGCCTTCAAATCTTGTCTGTCATCCGACCCGCCGGATGCAGCCGGCACATCCTCTGTGGTCTCTTCGTCCGCCCCGCTTTCGAGTGCGTATTCCCAAGCCCAATCACCCTGTTCTACGCCGGTTAATACCCGGTGCGCTTCGGCGCCGGTCAACTCGGCGATTGCGAAGGCAAACAGCGCCACGAAGGCAAATAGGCATTTACAGTGTTTGAACATAATCAGGCACAGGGCATTGCCGCGATAAAACAGGCTGCAAGGTAGGGTTTGCCTGAAATATGATTTTGTTAATACGTGGTTAATCGCCTGTTAAAGAATTTCGGCGGATTACCGAATGTCGGCTATTTGCTTGCCGCGTCATCCAACCATGCGCGTTAATCCAATCCCTCCGGAAACAAAGCCAAAAACTCGCTCAAAATCATCGCCGTAGCGCCCCAAACGATGCGGTCGGATATGGAAAAATGGGGGACGTCTTTTAGTAGGACGCCTTCCGCAACGTGTAAATCGCCGCGCTTGCAGTGGGCCTCATCGTAAAACAGGCGCATGGGCGGCCGGATAATATCGGCGACCTCGCCGGGTTGGGGCGTGAAATGCGCCGGTTTTTCCAGGATGCCGACGAAAGGGTGCACCAGGTAGTTGCTGACCGGAATATACAATTCGGTGAGCCGACCAATAATCCGCACCGCCGAGGCGGGCACGCCCACTTCTTCTTCCGTTTCCCGGAGGGCGGCCTGCTCCAGCGAGGCGTCCTGGATTTCGTGGCGCCCGCCTGGAAAGCTGACTTGCCCGGAGTGTCGGTCGCGCGGATTGGCGGTGCGCTGAATCAATAAGGTGCGCCAAGCTCCCGCTTCCCAATGCAGCAGATGCAGCACACAGGCGGTTCGTGCATGCTCCGGCACGCCGCCCAGTCGGGCGAGATCCTCCAAACGCCGCAAAAAGGCCATGCGATATTGCGCTTCCGGGCCTGGAAGCGGGCCGGCCAGGCGTTTGCAGACCTCCTCTATAACATCATACATGTATTGCGGCATATTTCAGGCATGCTCTTAGCGCTGCTATAACTTGGCAACCCAATCGGCAATTTTACCCAAGTCGGCCTTGGGCACGGTGGGCTGGGCGACCATCGGCGGGTAGCCCGGCCAGTTGCCCGGTTCGGGTTTGTACACGAGTTCGATGAACCGCTTTTTAGCGTACTTTTTTTTGGCGATGTCTTTCCAGGACGGCCCAATGAGCTTTTTGTCTGCCTGGTGGCAAGTGGCGCAGGCGTACTTGGTCAGCAGCGGCTGCACGTCGGCGGGAACGCCCGGCTGTTGGACGGGCTCAGGGCGGAGGGAGAGGAGCAGGAGGAGGAAAAGCATAAATAGATTGTGGATTGCGGATTGTGGATTGTGGGTTCCAGCGAATTTTGCGCGTTCTGCGGGAGATTCCTATAGGATTTGCAGTTTTGCAAATTTGAGTACAATTCTGCGTTCTGGCAATTCGTCGTTATAAAATTGGATAGTCGCTACCTTACCGTCTCGCGGACCTTCGATGGCGATCACGAGGCCTTCACCGAATTTCAGGTGCAGCACTTTGCTGCCTGCGACGATCTTATCGGGCGGCGCGGGTTGAAAATTGGGCGGCGGCGGGGCAGTTTTGGGGGTTTGGTTGCGGCGGGTGGGCGTTGTGAAATTGCCGCTTACGGCGGCGCGGGGTTGGTCGTAGGTATCGGTGGCGGCTGTATTTCTGCCTGCGCCGATACCGCCGACGGCTTCGAAGTGCGCGATTTGAATTTCCGAGAGGAAGCCGGAGGGTTTGCTTTCCCGGATTTGTCCGAAGCGGTAGCGGGTTTTGGCAAAAGAAATCGTGAGGTGCTCTTTGGCGCGGGTAATTGCCACATAAAACAGCCGCCTTTCCTCATCCAGTCCGTTCGGCTCTTCCCGCGCCATATAAGACGGGAAAAGATTGTCTTCCATGCCAGTTACAAAAACGCTTCGAAACTCCAGGCCTTTGGCGGCGTGCGCGCTCATGAGCGTGATATAGTCGCGTTCGTCGCTTGTGGTGTCGGAGTCGGTCAGCAGGGTAATTGTTTGAAGGTAAGCGGCCAGCGTTCGGTCGTCGCCTGCGATGGCGCCGGCGGCGTCAAGGCCAGTGTCTGAAAATTCGCTGATGCCATCCAGCACCGACTGGGCGTTTTGCTGCCGGCTAATCCCTTCTGTGGTGGTGTCCGCTTTTAAAGCTTCCTGCAGGCCCGACTGCCGGTAAATATCGCTGGCGAGTTTGTAGGCACTGTCCTGGCGCGCGCGCGCGCTCCAGGCATCCACCATTTTGCGGAAAGCGCCGAGGGCCTTGCGCGCGCGGTCGGAGAGCGCCAATTCCGGTAAAAGCATCGCGTCCCACAAACTGAGTCCGCGCTCGACCGCTAATTGGCCGAGTTTATCCACTGTGGCGGAGCTTAAGCCCCGGGCGGGATAATTGATCACCCGTCGGAACGCCTCTTCATCGTGCGGATTGACGCTGAGGCGCAGATAGGCCACCAGGTCTTTGACCTCCTTGCGTTGGTAGAAGGACAAGCCGCCGAATATTTTGTAAGACAGGTTATGGCGGCGCAATTGTTCCTCGAATTTCCGGCTTTGCGCATTCGTTCGATACAAAATAGCGATTTCTGAATTGGGCAGGTGGTATCGGTGTTTTTGCTCCAGGATCAGGTCGGCTACTTTGCGGGCCTCTTCGTCGTCGGTGAGGCATTTGAGGAGTTTGATGCGCCGGCTTTCGTTTTTGTCTGTCCAGATCGTTTTATTCAGCTGTCGGCGATTATTCGAAATGACTTCATTGGCTGCCGAGACGATGTGGTGGGTGGAGCGGTAGTTTTGCTCCAGTTTGAAGGTCTGCAGCCGCGGATAATCTTTTTCAAAATCGAGGATATTGTCTATCGTCGCGCCGCGGAAAGCGTAAATACTTTGTGCATCATCGCCGACGGCAAAGATATTTTCGGCGCTGCCGTCGTAGCGCACGAGTTGGCGCAGGATGGCGTACTGCAGGAAATTTGTGTCCTGAAACTCGTCCACATGCAGGTAGCGAAATTTTTTGCGGTATTTATCCAGCACATTGTCCGGATTTTCCCTGAACAGCCGGTACAGCTGAAACAGCAGGTCGTCAAAATCCATGGCGCCGGCGCGTCGGCAGCGCTGGACGTAGGCCTCATAGACGTCCGCCAAATAGGGTCTTTGGGCGGCAAGGTCTTGTTGTTGCAGCTCTGCGTTTCCCCGGTACGCGGTGGGCGACAGGAGGTTGCTTTTTGCCAGGGAAATCCGCGTGCGGATAGTCGCTGCGTTATAGGTGTTTGGGTCGAGATTTTTTTCTTTAATCAGTGTGCGGATGAGGCTGGTTGTGTCGTCGGTATCGTACACCGTGAAATTGGCGGAGTACCCGATTTTGGAGGCCTCTGCCCGAAGTATCCGGGCGAATATGGCGTGAAAAGTGCCGGCCCACACCGATTCCGCGCGGTTGCCCACCACCCCGGCGATGCGTTCTTTCATTTCCCGGGCGGATTTATTGGTGAAGGTGAGCGCCAAAATTTCCCAGGGTGCAGCGCCTTTTTCGATCAGGTGGGCGATTCGGTAGGTCAGGACGCGCGTTTTGCCTGAGCCAGGCCCGGCGATTACCAGTATCGGGCCTTCTGTGGTGGTTACTGCCGCGCGTTGGACGTCGTTGAGTTCGTCGAGGAAATGTGCCATGGCACAAAATTACGGCTATTTTAGATAAAATCTTAGCCTGCATCAGAATGAAAAAGCAGGCAGACTCTACCGTCCGCAAGTTAGATTCTCTTACTACCTTTGCATCTAAAGAAAAAAAACAAGATGAACGATCTCCTCAAACGCTACGCGCAGCTGCTCACCCATTATTGCCTGGAAGTGCAGCCTGGCGACAAAGTTTTTATCTCAACCACCCTGCTGGCCGAGCCTTTGCTGCGCGAGACGTACCGCGCCATGCTGGAGGCGGGCGCGGCGGTGGTGGACTACGACCTGAGTTTCCGCGAGCGCGACCTGCTATTGTTGTCGCACGGCTCTGACGAAGCGCTGCGCACGCCGCCGGCACTCCAGAAAATGGCCACGGAAACCTACGATCGCTTCCTGAGTATCCGGGCGCCGTACAACCTGCGCGAGGCACAAAATGCGCCGGCCGACCGCGCTGCGCGCCGGCAGGAAACCATGGCTCCTATCCACAAAACATACTATGAGCGCATCGCCGCCAAATCCCTGGCGCGCTGCCTCTGTCAGTTTCCCACCGACGCGGCAGCCCAGGAAGCAGGTATGAGCCTGAGCGAATACCAGGATTTTGTGTTTGGCGCTTGCAAACTCTTCCACGAAGACCCCGCCGCCGAATGGCGAAAACTGCGCGTTGCTCAGCAAAAAATCGTGGATTACCTCAATACACGCAGTACCATACGCTACGTTTCCAACGATACCGATATCACGTTCTCGACCAAGGATCGGATTTGGATCAACTCGGACGGCCGGGCGAATATGCCCTCCGGCGAGGTGTTTACCGGCCCGGTAGAGGACAGCGTAAACGGCGTGATTTTTTTCTCCTATCCGGCCATTTACATGGGACACGAAGTAGAAAACGTCCGGCTTTGGGTGAAAGACGGGTTGATCGAACGCTGGGAAGCCTCCCGCGGACAAGATTTTCTCGATCAGGTCTTTTCCATTCCCGGCGCTCGCCGGTTTGGCGAAGCGGCCATCGGCACGAATTACGATATCAACCAGATCACTAAAAACATCCTGTTCGACGAGAAAATCGGCGGCAGTATCCACATGGCCATCGGACAGAGTTACCTGCACACCGGCGGGAAAAATGAATCCTCCATCCACTGGGATATGATTACCGATATGACGGAATCGGGTGAGATTTGGGCGGACGGCGAGAAGATTTACGAAAAAGGTAAGTTTGTGCTGTAGCGCTTGGTCCGATTTTGATTCTGTCTCCACACGCTCGTTTTTTATCCCCCAAACCGCGTTGTACGCCGTTTTTTCCTACCCGCGCCGCTTTATGCAACCTCAGGTCGTTTGTAATCTTTACCCGTTTCAAGAAGGGCTTTTCCTGCCGTCCGCGTATATTGTGCAAACAGATCGCGATGGGAGCCTCACGCACATTGTCCAAAAAGCGCTGCCCAACACCTTGGACGCGCACCAAATTCCGCGCACGCCGGAATTGCAGCGACTGTTCGATCTGATCGCCGGTTTGCAGCCCAAGGCCCTGGAGGAAAAATTCCGTCCGCCCAAGGCACGCGCCTTGCCTTCGCTGGAGCGCTTGCTGGAAGAGCCGTCGGTTCGTCCGACCATCGAGGGGTATATTCACCGGCAGCTGGATCAGTTGCTCGGCGAGCTGTTCCGCCTCCGTTTTCCGCTGGTGCTCGACGCCGAACGCCGGTCGCTGGTCAAGGATGTGCTGATTGCTTATGCCCGGGAGGAATTGTTGCCGCATTTGCATTTTAAAAAAACGGCGCAAGGGCTGGAGTACCGCCTCCAACTGGGCGTCGAGGAGGAAAAATGGACGATCCGCGACCGCGACGTGCTGCCGCTCACCAACACCGAGCCGGCTTGGCTGCTCATCGGCTATACGCTGTTTCGCGTGCCCGGAATCAACGGGAACATGGTGAAACCTTTTCGCGCTAAAGATGTGATCCTGATTCCGCCGGATAAAACCCGGATGTATTTCAAAACCTTTATTGCCAAAACGGTGCGCCGATCCCGCATTGAGGCCGAAGGGTTCGCTGTGGAAGAGCGCAAGGAACTGCAGGGCGCGCGGCTGGAAATGACGGAGAACGTGCTGGACAACAGCTGGCTTCTCAAGCCTGTTTTTTTATATGAAGGCGCAGAATTTTTGTACGGTGAACGCCGCGACGGCGTGACGACCGTTGAGTTTCCGGACGACAGCGACGAGGTGCGCGTCCGGAAGGTTACGCGCCATACGGCGGCGGAGGCCCGAATGACAGAGGCGCTGCGCAGCCTCGGTCTCCAGCCGGAGGGCCGCTACTTCAAATTTGACAGCCTGGAAGACGCCGACCTGCCCGGCCTGCTGCGCTGGCTGGCGGGGCATCGCGCCGGGCTGGAGGGCGCCGGGTTCGAGCTGGCACTCCCGGTGGTGGAGGACAAGCGCTTGTCCACGCTGACCGGCCGCATCGAATGGCAGACTGGCGCGACGGGCGACTGGTTCGACGTGCATGGGATCGCGCGCATCGGGGAAAACCAGTTTCCGTTCAAGGCCTTTATCCCGTACCTGAAAAGCGGCAACCGCTATTTTCCGCTGCCGGACGGCACCTGGTTCCTGATACCCGAGGAATGGTTTACGAAATACACCGACCTGGCGCAAGCCCTGGAGCCCGACGCGGAGGATCGCCTGCGCCTGCGCAAACCGCTTTTTACGCTGTTGGAATCGGCCGGATTGCCGGCGCCCGGTGTCGGCGATTTTCCCATTATTGACCCGGAGGCGGTGGACTATCAACCCGGGCCGGAGCTGAAAGCGACGCTCCGACCGTACCAAATGGCCGGTGTCAAGTGGCTGGTCGGCCACTACCAGCAGGGCTTTGGCGCTTGTCTTGCCGACGACATGGGTTTGGGGAAAACCCTGCAAACCATCGCGCTGCTGCTGCATATCAAAAACGCGCGGACATCGCCAGCGCATACCGACAGTCTGCTCCAACTCGATCTGTTCAACGCGTACCAGTCGGAACTGAAACCCTTGCAGGCCCTCATCATTCTGCCCGCTTCGCTCGTGTTCAACTGGCAGCGCGAGATCGCCCGCTTCGCTCCTTCGTTGTTCGCCTACGCACATACCGGCTCAAAACGCCTGAAAGACGCCCGGGCGCTCAGCGGATACGACGTGGTGCTCACGACCTATCACACCGCGCGGCAGGATATGGCCTTGCTCCAGAAAATAGCGTGGGAGGCGGTGATACTCGATGAAAGCCAGCAAATAAAAAATCGCGACTCCGAAGCGTCCAAAGTCGTGCGCGCGCTCAAGAGTGCCTACCGCCTCTCGCTCAGCGGTACGCCCATTGAAAATTCGCTGGCGGATTTATGGACGCAAATGGAGTTTATCAACCCGGATACGCTGGGTTCTTACGCCGCATTTCGGGAACATTTTCAAATTCCCATCGAAAAACAACAAAATGAAAAAGCGCGCCAAAGTCTTTTCGCCCGGGTTCGGCCCTTTTTCCTGCGGCGCACCAAAGAGGAGGTGGCGCCCGAACTGCCGCCGCTAAGCGAACAGGTTTTCTACACGGAGATGCTGCCGGAGCAACACAAGCGCTATGAGCAGATTAAATCTGCCATGCGCAACCAGATTCTCAACCTGTTCGACGACCCCAAAACGCGCCTGCAGGCGCTGCAAGCCCTGATGCGCCTGCGCCAGATCGCCAACCACCCCATTCTCGCGGATGAAACGTACGCCGGCGGCAGCGGCAAGTACGAAGATGTGCTTGCCCAGTGGGATGTGATCCGCCGGGCCGGACACAAAGCGCTTTTTTTCAGCAGTTTTGAAAAACACTTGCAGCTGTTCCGCCGGGAATTCGACGCGCAGGGTTTCCGTTATGCCTGGCTGACCGGCGCAACGGCCCAGGCTGACCGCGCGCGGGAGGTGCAGAAATTTCAGGAGGACGCGGGCGTCCAGGCATTTTTTATGACCATTAAAGCCGGGGGCGTCGGCCTGAATCTAACCGCGGCGGACTATGTGTTTGTGCTTGACCCCTGGTGGAATCCGGCTTCGGAAGATCAGGCGATCGCGCGCGCGCACCGCATCGGACAAACCCGGCCGGTGACCGCCCTGCGCTTCATCGCCCGCGAAACCATCGAGGAGAAAATCCGGATACTGCAGGAACGCAAAAAAGCCCTGGGGCAGGATTTGTTTGCTGCAGGCGGCGAGGCGCCGCAACTCAGTCGGGAAGACGTGGAATTGCTGTTGCTGTGATGTAGACCTTGTTCAAATTTTGATTTCCGGGCAGGTACAGCCCGGAAATCAAAATTTGAACACGATCCTAGAATTTAAACCCGACCGTCATCAGCCACTCACTGGATCGTAAGTCGGCGTTTGCAACCGGTGCGTCCGGATAAGTCTGCACCCCGGCGCTGCCCGTATTGCGTCGGAAGCCGAGGTCGAGGTAGAACGATTCAAAACGCAGACCTGCGCCTGCGGTAACAGCCGTGTTAAACCCCGTTTGTCCTTCGTATGGTTTGCCGAGCAGGTTCAATCCGGCGCGGAGCCGGAAAACGTTTATTACGGCTTCGGCGCCCAGGCGTACATTCATTGTTTGCTGGAGATTGCGTTGAATCTCGCCATTTATTGCCCGTTCCAGTTGTTCATTTTCCGTGCTGGCGATATCCGAGGTAAAATTATAGCGATTGGCGCCGTAGTCCACCCACTCCAGATCGGCGCTGAGGAATCCGTATTGCTGTACCAAAAAGGCAGCGCTGGCGATTGCGCGCCAGGGCGTGCGCAGGCGGTAGTCGAATACGCCTTCCGGCGATTCCACCAACTTGCTGTTGCTGCCCGAGTTGTCGGTATAGTCATAAGAAAACGTATTGCTGAAATTGTCCGTCAGCCCCATTAGGGTTGGGGTATGAAACGCGCCGCCGAGGCGCAGTGATTGGGTGAGTCGGAGGACGACGCCGAGTTTGAGGTTGACGCCGACGCCCTGCGTGCGCAGGTATTCGGTGAAGACCAGGTTGTCGAAATATTCGACGTTTTGATCTGGATCGCTTTCTTCGTAGGTTCCTTCCAGTTGGTAGTTGACGAACGGCACGCCCACGGTTGCGCCGATCATGACGCGCTCGTCGTAATTTCCGGCAAAAGAAAACACCATTTCCTGGACGCCGCCGCTGCTCAGCAGCGACTGAACGCGCCGGATATCCGCCTGCGGATTGTTGATAAAATCGTACGACCAAACGCCGTTTTGGGGATAGATGGCGTTGGCATCCACACCCAGGCGCGCGCCGTGCGGGTACAAATCCTCCTCATTGCCGCCGCCATTCAGCACCTGATCCGCCTCGCTGTACCATCCGTTGAGGAGGGTGCCGTTGCCCCAGCCTTCGTAGTAGATACTTTGTTGGAAATTTTGCTGTCGGTTTAGTCCAAGTCCGAAGTTGAAGGTTGTCCACTTGGAATACCGCGGCGTGGTGTTGAACACGAGTCCGGCGTTGGCGAAGCCGAAACTGCTCACATCGTCACTGAATTGCGCGTTGCCGGCGCCTTCGAGCGCGGTTTCTGACTGCGCAAATTTGAGTGCCGGCGTAAAGACCAGTTCGTTGGTGCGGTACATGGCCAGTCCGGCCGGGTTGACGCTCAGCACGCCAAAATCGGCGCCCAGCGCGCCGAATGCGCCTCCGGCACCCATGAAGCGGGCGGAGCCGCCTGGCTGCAGATTGGCGTAGCGGACAGCGTCGGCGATGGTTTGTCCGAAGAGGTTGGAGGCGAGCGATGCCAGTACGAGGAGGATCAGGTTGTTTTTCATGGTACTGTACTATATGGAGCGTTTTGGGGTAGAGGCTGTCTCACAGGTTACAGCGCTGCAAAAAATTCAAAATATAATTTTGAAAACGGGCTGAATAAGTGTCGGCGTGACTTTACGACACGCCGACACTATGCTCGATCAAAATTTTATTTTGCTACTTGATTTCGTTAAGTGCTTAGGATACAGATTTGCTGCGCAGTTAATTCCGGCCGCCCCGGCCGGAGGGTGCGCTTTTGCTGCCGCTGTTTCCGGAGGGGCTGCTGCTTCGGCTGGGCGAGTAGCCACCGCTGTCACCGCCGGAGCGACTGGGGCGGTCGCCGCCGCTTTGTCGGTCGTTCGAGGGTCGGCTGGAGCGTTCTTCCGTTGCCGGGCGGTCGTTCGAGGGTCGGCTGGAGCGTTCTTCCGTTGCCGGGCGATCGTACGAGGGTCGAGTGGGGCGTTCTTCCCGGGCCGGGCGGTCATACGAGGGTCGGCTGGGGCGTTCTTCGCGGGCCGGGCGGTCGTAGGATGGTCGGGTGGGCGTTTCGTCGCTTGGTCGGGTGGCGGGCGTTTCCGTGCGCGGGCGCACTTCCCGGGCCGGTTCTCTGCCGGGTCGGTTGCCGGGCGTTTCCCGGGCCGGCGTATCATTTCCGCGGGCGGCGGGTGGTTTTCGGTTTTCGCGGGCCGGCACGGCGTTGCGGTCTTCTGCGCGCAGGGGTTCGCGGTCGCTGTCAATTTGGCGGCCGTTATTCTTAGGCTGCAGTTCGATGGTTGGCACGTTTCGGTCGCCTTTATCCACGATGCGTCCGTTGTCGTTGATGCGGGCGTATCCGTCTGTTTTCACCGTTGTGCCGCCTCGCCGCACGCCCGTATAGGTACGGGGCGTGAAGCCGTTGTTGTTGCCCGCGTTGTTGTTGAAGTGGTGGCCGTTCCAGTTATTGCCGTAATAGGGGTTGCAGCCGTTCCAGGTCCAGTACGGGTCGTAGTAGTAGTTATTGAACACATAGACGTTGTTCCAGGCGTTCCAGGAGTTCCAGCCCCAGCCTGGGCCCCCGCCCCAGCCTGGGCCATAGTTCCAGGAGTTCCAGCCCCAGCCTGCGTAGGGATTATTCCAGCCCCAGTTATTGAAGCGGTTCCAGCGGTTCCAGCGGCGCCAGGTCCAGTAGTCGTTGTAGCCGAAGGTGTAGATACTGGCGCCAGGCAGGAAGAACGGGTCATAGAAGTACAAGTCCACGAAGAACGGGTCGTAATAGTCCACGGCCGATATCGGGCGATGGAAGCGGCGAATCCGGGAGGCGTATTCGTAAGCGTAGTCGTCTTCGTAGTCGTAATATTCGTCGTCGTAGCCGTATTCTTCTTGGTCGTCGTACCGGCGCGTCACCAGGCTTTCGTCCTGGCGTTGGGTGGGTCGGGAGCGCATATCCCGGTCCGGATCGTAGTACAAATCATCCTGCGCGAATACCGGCAGGTGGAAGGCGGCGGTCAGCAGGGCGACCAGCGACCAGAACGAAGCACTATTTCTTGCTTTCATGATGAACGTTGTTTTAGTAAAGATGCAATCCGCGTGAATTCAGGTTCAAAAATATTACCTTTGCGCGCATTTTTTGGTTAATGAGTATTTAAACTCGCGCTGAGGTCTTGTTAAAGTTCGCTTAATTACCCGGTTTCAGCGGTTTAAAATGTTAAAATGCATTTTATTAGACTTCAGAAACCGTCAAAAGTAACATTATTTCTCACTCAAGCTGTATCCGAACGTGGCAAAAGAAATTACTCCCCGCGCAGAAAATTATTCAAAATGGTATCTGAATATCGTGCAAAAGGCCCGCATGGCCGACGAGTCGCCGGTGCGCGGCTGCATGGTGATCCGGCCCCACGGATTTGCTATATGGGAAAATATGCGCGATGCGCTGGATGCGATGTTCAAGCAGACAGGCCACGTGAACGCGTACTTCCCGCTGTTTATTCCCAAAAGTTTTTTGAGTAAAGAGGCGGCCCACGTGGAGGGTTTTGCCAAGGAGTGCGCCGTAGTGACCCACTACCGGCTGAAAAATGATCCGAATGGCGGCGGCGTGATCGTGGATCCGGAAGCCAAATTGGAAGAAGAACTGATCGTGCGGCCGACCTCCGAGACGATTATTTGGAATACGTACCGCGAATGGGTGCAATCGTACCGCGATCTGCCCATTTTGCTCAACCAGTGGGCGAACGTGGTGCGCTGGGAAATGCGTACGCGTCCGTTTCTCCGCACGACCGAATTCCTGTGGCAGGAAGGCCATACGGCGCACGCTTCCAAAGAAGAGGCGATGGACGAGACGTTGAAGATTTTGGAGGTGTACGCCCATTTTGCCGAGGAGTACATGGCCATGCCGGTGATTAAAGGCGTCAAAACGGCCAACGAGCGTTTTGCCGGCGCCGACGAAACGTTCTGCATCGAGGCCTTGATGCAAGATGGCAAAGCCCTGCAGGCTGGCACGTCGCACTTTCTGGGACAAAATTTTGCCAAGGCGTTCGACGTACTTTTCCTCAATAAAGAAAACCAGCAGGAGTACGTATGGGCTACTTCCTGGGGTGTATCCACCCGACTGATCGGCGGGTTGATTATGACACATTCCGACGACGAGGGCCTGGTGCTTCCGCCCAAACTGGCCCCGATTCAGGTGGTCATCGTGCCGATCCCGAAACCGGCGCCCGAACTCATGCGCGTGGCGGCGCAAATCGCCGACGAACTCCGCGCAAAAGGGATTTCCGTAAAAGTGGACGACGACGACCAGAATCGCCCGGGCTTTAAATTCGCCGAGTACGAAATGATCGGCGTGCCGGTTCGTCTGGGCCTCGGTCAGCGCGACCTCGATGCCGGGCAGGTGGAGGTTGCCCGCCGCGATACCCGTGAGAAGACAAACGCGCCCCTGGCCGGCATTGCAGACTACGTGGTGCAACTCCTCGACGATATTCAGCGCAACCTTTTTGAGCGCGCAAAACAATTCCGCGACGAACACATTACCCGCGTGGATACCTGGGAGGAATTCGAACACACCCTCGAGCACAAAGGCGGCTTCATTTCCGCGCACTGGGACGGCGATACTGCGACCGAACTGGAGATCAAGGAACTCACGAAGGCCACGATTCGCTGTATCCCGCTCGATGCGCCCGAGGAGGCCGGTAAGTGTATTCGCACGGGCAAACCCAGCAGCCGTCGGGTACTCTTTGCCCGGGCCTATTGATTGTCTGCAAGCGCCCTGCATGGAATCGGAAAGCGCGATTTCGGCTGTTTCCGCGCCATCCCGCGTGCTTGCCGCCCGCCCGAGCAGTCGGTGTGAAAGATCTCCGTTGCGTTTACAGCATAAAATTTTACGTATTAAAATAAATAGCAACATTTTTTCTGCAATAAAAATACCGCGCTAAAAATTTGCGCTTCTGTGTAAAGTTAAGATTTTAGCGGCGGAAATTCTCAGAAAGCGGCTCGAACCAGTTGCTTTTATCTGCGATCATCGGACGATACTAATCCTTTCTATTGTATGAACGGCGCCGGCTGCAGTCTGCAACCGGCGTTTTGTTTGTGGCGGCAGGCGCGTAGAAACTTTTAGAGATTGTCCGGGGTTTTCTGATTAAGCATACTGGTAAAATAATCACCTAAAGTTCATCCCGGCATCCTGCAAGCATGCAATGCCGGTGTGGTAATTGCGTTTGTGTACCCGAGACAAAAATACATCCCATGGTTATCCGACTTTTTCATCATTGGCGCGATGCCTACAAGGGCATTCCAGCGACGATCTGGTTTCTTTCGTTGGTCAGTCTGATCAACCGTTGTGGCGCCATGGTGGTCGCTTTCATAACCGTGTATCTGACGCAGCATTTGGGATTTGGCATTCGGGAGGCCGGGTACGTGATGGGTTTCTTTGGTTTTGGCGCGTTGGCCGGGGCATTTATTGGCGGGCGACTGACGGATCGGCTGGGTTACTACAACGTGCAGCTGGCCAGTCTGGTGCTGAACGGGCTGATGTTGTTGGTCGTGATGAGCCTGCGGGATTTTTGGTGGATGTGCGGCGCTGTTTTTTTTCTTAGTTTGGTATCGGAAGTGTTTCGTCCGGCCAATTCGGTGGCGATAGCGCGGCACAGCACCCCGGAGACCCGCACGCGTTCCATTTCCCTGTATCGGATGGCGGTGAACCTTGGTTGGACTGTAGCGCCGGCGTTGGGCGGCTTGTTGGCTGCCATTGGTTGGCATTGGTTATTTTGGGTGGACGGGCTGACCTGTTTGTTTGCTGCGGTTTTGCTGTGGTTTTTTGCGCCGCCGGCGCCGGCGGAGGCTGCGACGGAATCGGAAGCAGCTGCTGCGCCGGCGCCTCAATCCTCGCCGTATCTGGATCGGTTCTTTTTGATTTTTTGCGCGCTGACCGTATTGAACGCCATTGTTTTTATGCAGTTAATTTGGACGGTGCCCGTATTTTTCAAAGAAATTTTTCACTGGAACGAGGCGCGTATCGGTCTGGTGGCCGCGATCAACGGGTTGATTGTATTTATGCTGGAGATGCCGTTGATTTACCGGATGGAAGGCCGGCGCGCGCCCATGGCGTATATTCGGGCCGGGTTGTTGTTGTACGGCTTGGCGTATTTTGTTTTGTGCGTGCATTATGGGAGCGGGATCGTTCCGGCGCTCGTGTACATGGTGATCATGTCTTTTGGAGAAATATTCGTGATGCCGTTTAGCACGAATTTCGTGTTTAGCCGGGCGCAGGCGCAAGGAAGTCAGGGGCAGTATATGGCCTTATACACCATGTCTTATTCGGTGGCGAACATTTTGGCCCCATTGGCCGGCACCCAATTGATTGCGGCTTGGGGATACGACGCGCTTTGGCAGGTGATGGGTTTTACGGCCTTATTGACCATTGCCGGTTTTTGGCGGCTGGAGGCGCGGATGGGCGCAGATTTAAAGCAGTGAGCATTCACTCCCTGTTTTCCAATAAAAAATGCGTATTCATTCAACCCGTTTATTGGCTTTGCAAAGAAAAGGGGGGTTAATTTAATCGGTACGAATGCCAAAACGCCCGCCAGCGCATTTGGAGCACGCCGAACATCGCTTCCCGGATAATACGGAGCGACATTTTCGACTGTCCTTTTTCCCGGTCTTTGAACGTAATCGGCGTTTCGCGCACATTAAATCCGAGCGTGTACGCGGCGAATTTCATTTCGATTTGGAAAGCGTAGCCGATGAAGCGTATTTTATCCAGGTCAATTGCCGCGAGCACGGCGCGTTTATAGCAGATAAAGCCGGCGGTCGGGTCGGCCACGGGCATCCAGAGGATCAGGCGCGTGTAGAGCGATGCGCCGTAGGAGAGGATGATTCGATCCAGGGGCCAGTTTTCCACCTTACCGCCCCGGCAGTAGCGGGAGCCGACCGCCAGATCGGCCCCTTCATCGCGGCAGGTTGCCAGCAGGCGCGGGAGGTCCTGCGGGTTGTGGGAAAAATCGGCGTCCATTTCAAAGAAATAGTCATAGCCGCGTTCCATACCCCATCGGAAACCGGCGATATAGGCCGTTCCCAAGCCCAGTTTGCCTGTGCGTTCGAGCAAATGGAGTTCCTGGTCGAAAATGCGCTGCAAGTCGCGCACGATGTCCGCCGTGCCATCCGGCGAGCCGTCGTCCACAATCAGTATATGAAAATCCTGTTTCAGGGCGAAGACCGCCCCGATAATTGCCTGGATATTTTCCTTTTCGTTGTAAGTCGGTATAATGACGAGGGCAGACAAGCCGGGAGAATTTTGTTGTGGGAGAGGAGATTTACTTTACCAAGTAAGAGACACCGAATGCGAGCACGGATATAATCAGTCCGTACATAAAAATATTGTAGCAGATGCTGAGATATTTATATTTCTGCGCCAGGACTTTTCCGAGGAAATACAAATCGCGGCTCATGGAGCTGTACAGAAAATCGGGGTCTTTCAGCATTTCATTGACGCCCCACTGGAAGTCGTCGAGCGGCATATTGTAGAAATTGCCGAAGAAGAGCAGGTTGGCTTTGCGTTGTTTGATGGCCTCTTTCGTCACTTTTCCTTCGGTCACTTTAGGGCGGGTGCTGAGGGTGGCAAAGATCATAGAGCCCAGGCAGGTGGCCGTGAGCATGACGGTGGGTATGACGAGTTCTTTATTTTCGCTGTTGAGTTTGGGCAGCAGGTTTGAGATCAGGATCGAGATGACGATGGCGTTGACCGACAGCATGAGGTTGGCCTTGCTATCGGCCATTTGGCTGAGGTTGGTATGCGTGCGATAGGTTGTGCGGTACATTGTTTCCACGCCGCGGCCGAAGCGGGAGAGTTTGAGTTCCGTTTCCGTTTCTTTGAGGACTTTCCCGACAACGTCCTTTTCTTTCCCTTTTTGTTCGACGAGCGCGCGTTCCTCTTCGGAGAGCGGCATTTGCGGATTGAGCCGGTGTTTTTGTTTGACCAGTTGTTGGATGTGTTTGGCTTTTCTTTTGTCGAACAGTTCCTTTGCGACGGTGGTGTGGTACTCGTGGTTGAGCATGAAATTCAGTTCAAAATCCACCCATTCCTGGTCGTTCATGAGGATTCCGCGAGTCAGGTTGAATTCCTGTCGGAGGCGGCTGTTGCGTTCCCAGTACGTTTCCATACCCAGGTGGCTGAGGTCTGCGTCGCAGATGATTTGTTCGAGCAGGCTTTCCGGTTTTTGGGGTACTTTGGTGGAGCGGATACAGGCCTTCACGGTTGCGATATCCTGCGCGGGCAGTCTGTCCTGGAGGAATGCTTCGGCGAAGCGGCAGCTGCGCTCTTCGTGGTCTTCCGGGCCGGCGGCATATCCGGTATCGTGGAACCAGGTGGCCAGCAGGAGCAGGGTCATTTCCGCCTCCGGCAGTCGGAAGCCTTCGCCTATTGTTCTGGATGCGGCTACCGTTTGGGCGGTATGCTCCAGGTTGTGGAAGACGAATTGCGGCTGAACGTTTTGGTTGAAATAATCTTCAACAAATCGCTCCGTATCGTACAGCAGTTGTGATGGTTCCATCATAAGAAAGCGGTTGGCAGGCAAAGGTAAGGATACTTGTGCATCTTTTCTCACGGGCTGGCCGGCGCCTACAAAAAGTCCACATCCACGGCATACGGATAGGCCATGAGGTATTCGAGGGCTTTTTCCACGGACAGGCCTTCAAAAACCACGCTATGGAGTGTGGCGATGATTGGCGCGTGCAATTTATATTGTCGTGCGAGGCCGTGTGCGATCCGGAGCGTGCGGACGCCCTCGGCCAGTTCCGGCATGGTTTCCCGGATTTTATTGGCACTTTCGCCGCGGGCGAGCCGCATACCGAAGTTAAAATTCCGGCTGTTGGTACTGGTGGCGGTGGTGACAAGGTCGCCGATGCCGGCCACGCCGACGAACGCCTGGCTGGACGCGCCCAGTGCATTTCCGAAATAGACCATTTCCGCCAGTCCGCGGGCAATTAGCAGGCCCTGGATGTTTCGGCCCATACCCAAGCCTTCCAGAATTCCGGCGCCAAGTGCGATGGCGTTTTTGAGTGCGCCGGCCAGTTCGGCGCCCAGCAGGTCATACGATCCGAAAACGTGAAATTGTCGGCTGTTCAGGGAGAGTTGTCCGGCTTGGATCACCTCGCGGAAGTGGCTGCCGACGAGTGTCGCGGTTGGCTGTCCGGCCATGATTTCCGCTGCCAGGTTGGGGCCCGACAGGCAACCCACCCGCACCACGCTGCTTTCCTCCAGGATCACTTCGCTCATGGTGCGCACCTGCGCGCGCGTAACCTGTGTACCGGCAACGCTCAGCGCGCTTTCTTCCATGTCCTTCAGGTCAAAACCTTTGGTGCCATGGATGAGGATATGGTGCGGCCGCAAGTAAGGTCCCAAGGCCTGCATCATCCGGCGAAAACTGGTTGAGGGCACTACGGGAAAAATCAGCACGCAACGGCGCGCAATTTCCTCCAGATCGCTGGTAGCCGTGATGCGCGCGGATATTTGCACGCCATAATGCCGCCGATCCGAATTGATCTGCCGCACCGTCTCCGGTTTTCTGCTAAACAGCAGCACCTCGCTGTTGTGCGCCAATAAGTTGGCCACCGCTGTGCCAAAACTCCCGGCGCCAATAACGCCTACCGGGTTAAAGTGTATATTCATAGTCCCCAAGCTTTAATCCAAGACCGGCGGGTCTTCCGTACTTCCCGCAGCATGCGCTGAAACCGCGAAGATACAACAAGCTGCCTAATCGGAGGTGGGCTCCCGCAGAACGCGCATTTCCCGCAGCATGCGCGGAAACCGCGAAGACAACCCGCCCAATCCCCAATCTGCAATCTGAATTCCGCAATCTGAAATTTCATGTCTTGTTTTTTTCTTTCTTTTGCACTCAATTTCGCGTGTTAGCGCGATTTCGTGCCCTTATCTTTGATTTTTATGTTTGTCCGACTACTTGCCCTGCCTTTTGTCGCCATTGCTTTGGCCCTGCTGTATGTTTGCTGGGAAATAGACAGCGATTATGCGCTGTGGATGGTTCCGCCCGTGCTGATTGTGGCGTTGATCTATATTTTTTCGCCCCAGATCAACTGGTGGTGGTACGTTCGTTATCCGCCGGAGTTAGAGTCGGGGCTGCGGAAGCTGCTGGAACGGCACTGCGGGTTTTACGGCCGACTGGATGCGGCGCAGCAGCGCGTGTTTCGCAGCCGTGTGGTATTGTTCCGTATGGGTACTGAATGGATGCCGATGGCCTGGCCGGATGATTTGTTGCCGGCAGACGTGGAATTGGCGATTGCTGCGCAGGCGGTGACGGTGACCTTGCACCGGGAGGAATTTCTGTTTCCGGGTTTTGAAAAAATCATTGTGTACCCGAAGCCCTTTCCTTCGCCGGAATATCTTTTTGCGCACGCGTCCGAGTTGTATGCGCCCGACGGCTGCCTGCTGTTTTCTGCCGAACAGGTGATGCTGGGTTTTATACAACCGGCTGCCTGGTACAATGTGGCGTTGCACGAATGCGCAAGCGCCTATATTATTTGCTTTCCGGAGGCGGATTTTCCGGCGCTCGACGGCGATGAGGAGGTTTGGGCGCGGCTGGAGGCTGTTTCCGGCATGCGTCGTGCGCGCATTGAAGCGGTGATTGGCATTGCCGGCGTTGAGCCGTTGCCGGTGGCGATTCATCATTATTTTACGTTTTCCGGGCAAATGCAGCGGTTGATGCCGGCGGTGTACGAGCGACTGCACGCGATATTTGGGGATAAACGCTAGAAGCAGTCTGGGAAACTATCCGGGGTTTTCAGATGATTTTTTGTAGGTTTCCCGTATTTTTGAGCAGCCCAAGCGCATACGACTATGTTACTCAGTTCCCTGGGGATTGTTTTCAGGACGGTGAAATACGGTGAAACCAGCGTGATTGCCGATATTTTTACCGAAGAAAAAGGCTTGCAAACCTTTATTGGCGGCAGCGTGCGCACCGCAAAATCCCGTATGCCGTTCAATCTTTTCCAGCCGATGTCGGTGGTGGACATTGTGGCGAATTATCGCAGCGACGGGCAGCGGCTCCACCGGCTCAAGGAGCTGCGGGCAGCGGAGATTTTCACGGCTATTCCTTTTGAAATACGCCGGGGCGCCGTAACCTTATTTATGGCGGAAATCTGTCGGAAGAGTATCCACGACCATGAACCCAATCCCGAACTTTTCGCTTTTTTGTTAGATTACCTGCGCTTGCTCGACCGGACGCCGAATCCCATCGCCAACCTGCACTTGCATTTTCTGCTGCATTTGAGCGGGTTTCTTGGTTTTCAGCCGGAGCACGAATTAGAGGAGGCCGGCTATTTCGACTTAAAAGAGGGGGTTTTTGTGGAAGAGTCGCCGGGGCATCCGTATTATGTAGAACCGGAAGACGCCGTTTGGTTATCCCGGCTGTTGGCCTGCGCGGCGGAGCGCTGCCACGAATTGTCCATTCCCCGCGCCACCCGAAAACGGTTGCAACAGCGCCTGCTGCAGTTCTATCAGTTCCATGTGCCGGGCTTTGACGGGTTGAATACGCCGGACGTGCTGGATCTTGTATTTTAAGGAAATCACCCCGATATTTGCACCGTGAATTACCGCAATTACCTTCTGCTGTTCGTCGCTTCCGGGGTCCTGCTCGCCCTGGCGGCCCTGCCTGCTTTTCGGATTGCGGAGCCGGACACCCCTGAAGCGCTGGGTGAAATGCTGTTTTCTGATCCGATTTTGTCGTCCAACGAAACGCAAAGCTGTGCGAGTTGTCATATTCCGGCTTTTGGTTTTGCTGATACGACGGCGGTCAGCCTGGGCGCCGAGGGGCAGCGGGGCGATCGGAATACGCCGGGCGTCACCAACATGAGTTCGCGGCCTTACTTCTTTTGGGATGGCCGCGCGGCCAGTCTTGAGTTGCAGGCTTTGCAGCCCATTGCCAATCCGGTAGAAATGAACCTGCCGGTTGCCCGCGCGCTCGAGCGCTTGCGCGCCAGTGCGCGCTACCAGGCCGCATTCCGGCGGGTGTATGGGCATGCGCCCGACTCCGCCTCGCTGGGCGGCGCGCTGGCCGCGTTTATCCGTACATTGGAGACCGGCAGCACCCCCTTCGACCGCTGGATGCAGGGAGACGAAGCCGGCATGAGCGCGGCAGCCGTGCGCGGCCGTGCGCTCTTTATGGAAAAAGGGAAGTGTTTCGATTGCCATTTCGGGCCGGATTTCACGGGCGATGAATTCCGGAACATTGGGCTTTTCAACAACAAGAACCTGTCAGATCCTGGTCGGTTTGCCATTAGTAAAGACAGCGCGGATTTGGGCAAGTTCAAAACACCGGGTCTGCGCAACGTGGCCGTCACGCCGCCGTACATGCACAACGGTATGTTCAAGACCCTGCGCGAGGTGATTGATTACTACGATAACCCGGCGCATTTTATTCCCGACGGCATCAACCGGGATACTTTGCTGGCGCAGCCCCTGCGGCTCACGGAAGCGGAAAAGACCGATTTGGAGGCTTTTTTACTGGCGCTGACGGACGACCGGTTCCGGCGGCAGGATTAAAAAACATTTTTTTCAAAAAGCTTTGCGGGAATAAAAAAGGGTGTACCTTTGCGCCCGCTTCGGAAGAGAGGCAGTGCGGGAGGGAGTTTTTGCGGATGATTTGGGAGGAGGCGCTGAAAAAAAATATAAAAAAAAGTTTGGTTTTGGAGATAATTAGTTTGTATCTTTGCAGCCCCAAACGGAGAAAAGGTTTTGATATAGATTGGCGGTTTTTTGGATCGTCTTCATATAAAGAGTTCATTGACAGTTTGT
>JBEIDF010000031.1:0-28857 GCA_040383605.1 Lewinellaceae bacterium | reverse complement strand
TATTCTCTGCTAATATGAAAAGGATTTTTTAGCCAGACAAGGCGCTTTTTGCAGTCGTAATGGGACTAATTACGGCGAAAAAAAGGAACGAAGGTTGGCTGAAAAAGACTTTCATATTAGCGAGAAATATAATTTTAGACACGCTCTAAGAGCGTAACTGGTTACGCCGGATCAGTTTTTGCAAAATTACGCCCATAAAGTCAGAACACCGGAAACTTTTACTGCCGTTTTGTCCGTTATTTTGCCGGAGGCTGACAAAAAAAGCGATTCGGACAGATTGGCAAATATTTTGACCTGTGTTTTTTCACGTTAAGCAAATAGGAAGTTACTGCCAGCGTGGCACAAATGGCGATATTTTTTCTGTATTCCCCACAAAAAGTCATAGCTTGCACGCTTAAAATGGAAAAGAATATTTGCTTGCGCGATTTTTTCACCGCCTCTCGAACCCAACCGCGCGATTTGTATGTACGCGCTAAGAACGCTATCTGATATGAGTATGTTTGAACATTGGTTGACCGCCCCGCAGTCCGACGACGAACCGGACTTCGTACCGCTTTTTTCGCTGGAAGAAGAAGATGAGCCGAAAGAGGATGAAATATTTCCAGATTCGCTGCCTATTCTGCCGCTGAAAAATACGGTGCTGTTCCCGGGTATTGTCACGCCGATCACGATCGGGCGCGACAAAAGCATTCGGGCGGTGCAGAAAGCCTACGAGGACAACCGCCTGATCGGTGTGTTGTCTCAGAAAGACGTTAAAATCGAAAGTCCTTCCGCGCGCGACCTGTACCAGACCGGTACGGTAGCGCGGATATTGAAATTGCTCAAGATGCCCGACGGCTCCACGACGGCTATTCTGCAGGGGCGCAAGCGTTTCCAGCTGGAAAGCATGATCAGCGAAGACCCGTTTATGCTGGGGAATATTCGCACCCTGGAATACCGTCCGGCGAAAAACAAGCTGGAGTTTCGCGCCCTCATCAGCAGCATCCGCGATGCCGCCAAGCAGATCATCGAACTGTCCCCCCAAATCCCCTCCGAGGCGGTCGTTATGTTGCGCAATATCAACAATGAAAACTTTTTGCTCAATTTCATCGCCTCGAACCTCGGAATCAGCGTGCCCGATAAGCAGCAGATTCTCGAGCAGAACGACCTGCGCGACAAAGCCAGCCAAATCCTGCAACACATGGATTCCGAGCTGCAACTCCTCGAACTGAAAGACCAGATCGAGAATAAAGTCCGCACGGATATCGAAAAACAACAGCGCGATTACTTCCTGAGCCAGCAGCTCAAAACCATCCAGGAGGAGTTGGGTCAGAACCCACAGGAAGACGAAATCAACGCGCTGGTGCTGCGCGCGCAAAAGAAAAAATGGCCGAAGGCCGCCCAGGAAGTCTTTAGCCGGGAAATCAACAAAATCCGCAGGATCAACCCGCAGATCGCCGAGTATTCGATCGGACTAAACTACCTCGAGACGCTTCTGGACCTCCCTTGGGAGGATTTCACCAAAGACAATTTCGACCTGAAGCGGGTGCAACAGGTACTGGATAAAGACCACTACGGCCTCTCGAAGGTCAAAGAACGTATCCTCGAACACCTCGCCGTCCTGAAACTGAAAGGCGATATGAAAGCGCCGATCCTCTGCCTGGTCGGCCCGCCGGGCGTGGGCAAAACCTCCCTCGGACAAAGCATCGCCAAGGCCCTGAAGCGCAAATACGTGCGCATGAGCCTCGGCGGCCTGCACGATGAGGCGGAAATTCGCGGTCACCGCAAAACGTACATCGGCGCTATGCCGGGTCGGATCATTCAGTCGCTCAAAAAAGCGAAATCGGGGAACCCGGTGTTCATCCTCGATGAAATAGACAAGGTCGGCAAAGACTTCCGCGGCGACCCCTCCTCCGCCCTGCTGGAGGTGCTCGATCCGGAACAGAACACGACGTTTTACGACAACTACCTCGAGATCGAATACGACCTCTCGAAGGTACTCTTTATCGCCACCGCCAACTCGCTCTCGACGATCCAACCGGCCCTGCTCGACCGGATGGAAATCATCGAAATCGCCGGCTACTCCCAGGAGGAAAAAGTGGAAATCGCCAAGCGCCACCTCGTGCCGGAACAGCGCAAAGAACACGGCCTCCAGCCCGCGCAAGTAAAAGTCGGCGATAAAACGCTGACCCGCATCGTCCAGGACTACACCGCCGAAAGCGGCGTGCGCAGCCTCAGCCGGGAAATCGGCTCCGTGATGCGCCATGCCGCCAAACGCATCGCCATGGGCGAACTGACGGAAATGAACGTGAAACCCGAGCAATTACAAGATATCCTGGGCCCGACTAAATTCGACAGCGACGTGTACCGGGAGCAACAGGCGCCGGGCGTGGCGATCGGCTTGGCCTGGACTGCCGTGGGCGGCGAAATTCTGTTCATCGAGGTTAGTCTCAACAAAGGCGCCGGGCGCCTCCAACTCACCGGCAACCTCGGCGACGTGATGAAGGAAAGCGCCAGCACCGCGCTCAGCTACATCAAAGCGCATACGGAATCCCTGGGTATAGACCCCGAATTGTTCGAGAAAATGGACGTGCACATCCACGTTCCGGAAGGCGCCATTCCCAAAGACGGCCCCTCCGCAGGCGTCACTATGCTCACCGCGCTGAGCTCCGCGTTCATGAAAAAACCCGTCAAACCCTTCCTGGCGATGACCGGCGAAATCACCCTGCGCGGCAAAGTGCTGCCTGTGGGCGGCATCAAAGAAAAAATACTGGCCGCGAAGCGCGCGGGGATTAAAGAGGTGTTGTTGTGCAAGGATAATGAAAAGCATGTGCGGGAAATCGAAGCAGAATACATCAAAGGACTTGAGTTTCGGTATGTGGACAATATGGAGGACGTGATTCGCCTGGCGCTTCACGCCGAGCCGAACCGGCAGAATGGCGTCCGCCCCCACAAGCGCAAATTAGAAAACGCTTGAACGGGGCTATGCAGGTTGATTGGCAGTCCGTCCAAGTGCTTAGTCAAGCCGGCCGGCCGATTTCCGGATTTTCTCATCAGCGCAGCGAGGACGACTGGCGGCAGTTGCTGACCACGGAGGCGTTCCGTATCACCCGGCAGGGCGGTACGGAACGCCCTTTTTCCGGCGCGTACTGCACCCAGTATCCGCGCGGCATGTATGGCTGCGCTTGTTGCGGCGGCGAACTGTTCGACGGGCGGGAAAAATTTGATTCCAACACCGGCTGGCCCGGATTTTACGCGCCGGCGCAGCCGGATTCTGTGTACTATCGTCCGGACGCCGACCGCGTGGAGGTGCGCTGCAACCAATGCGACGCCCACCTCGGGCATGTTTTTCCCGACGGGCCGCCTCCGACGGGCCTGCGTTACTGTATCAATTCCGCCGCGCTGCTCCTGTTGCCTGCGCAACCGCTGGAGCGATTCAATCTGCAGACAGAACGCGTGGTGCAGGGCGATTGGCCCGATACACCATACACCTTGTTATTTGTCTTTCGTCTCGACTGCCCCGGCAGTTTTCTGTACGGCCTGCGCGAAGCGGCGGCGATCGGCGCGCTTTTTGATCCCGACGTATTGCAGGTGGCCGGTTTGTGCACCGCTTTTGCGCATTTTGACACCGATATAGACAGTTTTTTGCGGCGTTATTTAAAAACCGGCGCCCTGCACCCGGCTGTCGCCGACGTGTATGCGCGGGAGGAAATCACGCACCGGCCGCCGCCGCCTAAATTTCCGATTGCCATAGATCGCGTCACCACCCCGGAGGAGTTTTTGAACGGCGATACCTTGCAATGGTTTTACAGTCTGAATCCCAACTACCCATTGTTGAAGATGGAGGATATTAAGCAAATCAATTGGCAGTCGAAATTTTTTTACCGCCAGTTTCCGATGGTGGCGCATACGTTTGCGCTCAATTTTCTGCCGGGGACGCCCTGCCTCGTATTGCTCAATCATCGGGGCGAGCGCGTGGCTGATTGGCTTGGCCATCAGGATCCGGCGCCGATGGCGCACCAGATCCGGCTATTGCAGGCGAGTTTAGCCTAGTGCCGCGTCCGGCCAAATCCCTGTCGGACGGCGTCCAACGTCTGGCTGAGCGCCAGCGTAAAATCCAGCGGCAGGAGCGGGCTTTCCTGCAGTCCGGCGCGGATGCATTCCATAAAATGCGCCGCTTCGAAGTGATAGCCCCAGCCTTCGTAGGGATATTCGAGTGTTTGCAGCGTTTGTTGTTTGCCTTCATAGCGCGCGACCGTCAGTTTTTGGGTGTGGTGCCAGCGCGGATGGAGGTAAATGTGTCCTTCCGTCCCGAAAATCCAGGCTTCTACAGGCGTATGCGCGTTGAGTGCGGCATAGCCGAGCGCGAGGCGGTTATCCGGGTAGCGAAAGGTGAAGGCGCAGGAGGCGTCCACCCCTTCCGGGGTAAACACTGCGGCCGATTGGACGCCCGAAGCGGGCGGCGCGCCGAGGATCAGATGCGCGAGAAAGGCCGGATAGATTCCGATATCGAGCAGGGCGCCGCCGCCGAGCGCCGGGTTGAAGAGGCGGGATTGCGGGTCGTAGGGCGTGTTGAATCCAAAATCTGCTTTTACGGTATGCACGGCGCCGATTGCGCCCTGTTGGATCAGGTTCAGCGCTTGGTTGGTGGCCGGGATGAAGCGCGTCCAGAGCGCCTCCATGAGCAGCGTTTGTTTTTCTCGGGCGCGGGCGGCCGTTTGCGCTGCCGCTGCCGCGTGCATCGCGAACGGTTTTTCCACCAGTACCGGGATGCCCGCGTCCAGGGCGATTTGCGCGCATTCGGCGTGTTGGGGGTGTGGTGTGGCAACGTACAGCGCGTCCAGTCCGGGGCAATCTGTGATATCCTGGTAAGCGCCGAACGCGTGCTGCGCGCCGAATTCCGCTGCGAAAGCCTGCGCCCGTTCCGGCGAAGTGGAGGCGACGGCATGCAGGCGGGCGTCGGGGAGGCGCTGCAGGTCTTCGGCAAATTTGCGCGCTATTTTACCAAGCCCGATGATGCCCCAATTTATGACGGTTTTTTTCATGCTGTAAAAACGGGATACGACGGAAATGTAAAAAAATAAAAATTAAATGTAATTTTGCCATTGAATTATTTGGAAAAAAGGATTTATTTGCGGTGTCGAAACGGTCGGCGGGATTTTGGCGAGGGCAAAAACTGCGTTGCATATTTGTTGGAACCGCGCGTTTTGCGTGAGTGGGTCTGTTTGCCTCAGTGGTAAAAATGGGTGTTTTGGGCCAATTTATATGCCTTTTTTTGAAATTTTAAAATTTTTTTTAAAAAAGTAAACAGTTTAATGGTTATACTATTTTACTTTGCAATAATACTTTTTTAATATTTACTAACCAATCAAACATTTAGTATGAAGCAGTTACTACTTGGTTTAGCGCTGCTGCTAGGCAGCGCGGGCGTTGCCTTCGGGCAACGTACGATCACCGGTAAGGTTACAGACGCGCAGGGCGAAGCCCTGATCGGCGCCACGATCGTGGTAAAAGGGACGACCTCCGGCACCTCCTCCGACGTAAACGGCGCCTATCGCCTGAACGTATCGGACGGCGCAAAGTCCCTCATGGTTTCTTACTCTGGCTACCAAACCGTGGAAGTCGCTATTGAGGCGTCCAACGTGATAGATGTAGTCATGCAGGAAGGACTGATTCTCCAGGAAGCTGTTGTGACGGCTTTTGGCGTAAAACGCGACAAAAGCAACCTCGGTTATGCCGTGTCGGAAGTGAACAGCCAGGAACTCACCGTAGGCCGCGTTACCAACGTAACGAACGCGCTGAACGCCAAAGTACCGGGCGTGCGCACGCAAGGCTCCGGCGGTTCGTTCTCCGGCTCGAGCATCATCATCCGCGGCTACACGACTTTCACCGGCAGCAACCAACCGCTCTGGGTGGTGGACGGTATTCCGATTGACAACAGCGGCGGCGGTAACGCCCTGCAAAGCGGCCCGACGACCTCCAACCGCGCCATTGACCTCAACCAAGAGGACATCGAGAGCATCAGCGTACTGAAAGGCGCCGCCGCTACGGCCCTCTACGGCTCTCGCGCAGCCTCCGGTGTGATCCTGGTGACGACCAAAAAAGGCCGCGCCAA
The DNA here is from genome assembly GCA_040383605.1 of Lewinellaceae bacterium. GTDB lineage: Bacteria > Bacteroidota > Bacteroidia > Chitinophagales > Saprospiraceae > M3007. Next base: position 22,763 of record JBEIDF010000031.1, on the reverse strand, counting down.
CCAGAAAAATTCGATCACGTACACCGCGAACTACGCATTCCAGGAAGTAAACCGCCTGCCGGAACTCCAAAATGAATACGGCCAGGGCGCTGCCGGCGCTTTCAACCCGACGGCGATCTCCTCCTGGGGTCCGCGCATCGCCGGCCAAAATGTGATCCTCCCCCCGGACTATCGCGGCGGCCTGATCTCCGCAAATGACTCGGTGGCCCTCACGGCATTCCCGAACAACGTGGCGGATATCTTCCAGCGCGCTGGTAACATGCAGCACAACCTGAGCTTCCAGGGCGGCAAAGAAAACACCTCGTACCGCCTGTCTGTCGGCTACCTCGACGACGAAGGCATCATCGCCAACAACCGCCTGAAGCGTTACAACTTCAGCACGAACGCTTCCACGGCCATCACCAGCAAACTGACGGCCGGTATCAGCGCGAACTTCATCTACAACCAGTCGGATCGTACGCAGCAGGGTAACCAGTTGTCCAATCCGCTGTTCCGCTCCTACTTCACGCCCCGCAGCTGGAACCTCACCGGCCTGCCCTACCGCACGGCTACCGGCGGCCAACGCCACTATGATCCGGTGGTGGACAACCCCTACTGGTCTATCGAAAATAACCTGTACAGCGACGAGAACACCCGCTTCTTCGGTAACTTCAACCTGCGCTACCAACTGCTCGACTGGTTGAGCGCGGAATACCGCCTCGGCGTGGACGCTTACGCGTTCGAACGCAGCGCCTACGACCAAATCGGCGCGCGCGGCGGCGCGAACACCGCTGCCAACGGCGCCGGCGGTATCCTCGAAGGCCGCGACGTATCGCGTATCATGAACTCCTACTTCACCCTGACGGGTACCCGCGAACTGGGCAACGACTTCGACCTCACGTTCGTACTCGGCCAGGAAACGGTAGTAGATAAGGCAACCTCCAGCCAGGTGATCGGCCGCGGCGTGACCGTGCGCGATTTCTACAACCTGAACTCGAATACGACTACCTATGTGCCCAGCTTCTCGATCAGCGAAGGCCGCCTGGTGGGCTTGTTCGGTAACGTGACGACGGCGTACCGCAACTTCGCTACGCTCGACCTGTCCGTGCGGAATGACTGGAACTCTACCCTGCCCGATGGCAACAATTCGTACCTGTACTACTCTGTCGCCGGTACCTTGAACTTCACGGAAATGATCCCCTCGCTGAAATCCGACTGGGTCAGCCTCCTGAAACTGCGCGCTAACTACGGCCGTGTAGGCCGCGCTGCGCTGCGCTATGCCACGGAGACCTACTACGTCACCGCCAACCCGGCCGACGGCTTCGGTCCGAACATCCAGTTCCCGTACAACAACCTCCCGGGCTTCACCTACTCGAACACGGCAGGTAACCCGAACCTGGAGCCGGAATTCACGGCCACGGCCGAGATCGGTATTGACGCATCGCTGGTGAAAGACCGCGTTAGCCTCGAACTGACCCGCTACCAGCAGAAATCCACCGGTATTATCCTGAGCGTACCGAACTCCTCCGCATCCGGTATCTCCGCCGTTGTGCTGAACGCCGGTAGCCTCACGACCAATGGTTGGGAGGTAGGCCTGACGTTGACGCCGATCAAAACCAGCAAAGGTTCTTGGTCAACCTCCTTCAACTTCACGCAGTTCAATTCCATCGTGGACGAGCTCGCTCCGGGCGTAGCCAACATCTTCCTCGGCGGTTTCGTAACGCCCAACGTGCGCCTCGTCGCCGGCGAAGAATACGGCCAGCTCTACGGTAACGCCTACCAGCGCGACTCCCTGGGCCGCCTGCTGCTGAACGCAAACGGCCTGCCGCTGCCCACTGCTAATGTAGTGAAAATCGGTAATCCGAACCCGGACTGGACGCTCGGTGTGAACAACAACATCAGCTACCGCGGCCTGAACCTGAATGTCCTGCTGGATATTCGTCAGGGCGGCGATATCTATTCGCGTAACATTGCTGACTTGCAGCGCAACGGCGTAGTAGCTGAAACGGCTGAATTCGACCGCTTTAACAGCGACGGTACTGTGGCTACACCGTATAAGTTCGAAGGCGTATTTGCCTCTGGTGCAAATGCCGGAAAAGAAAACACCGGCGACGCAGAGAAAAAAGTTACGGCAGAACAATACTGGGGCAACTCCGGTAAGTATATCGCAGCCGAAGGCTTTATCTACGACATCTCCTGGTTCCGCGTGCGCGAGGCTGGTCTGTCCTACACGTTCCCGAAAAAATGGCTCGACAAAACGCCGTTCGGCGCGCTCGAGCTGGGCGTATTCGGCCGCAACCTGTTCCTGCATGCACCGAACTATCCGCACCTGGATCCGGAGCAAAACGTACTGGGTATCAACAACGCGCAAGGCCTCGAATTTAACGCCCTGCCCCAACAGCGCAGCTTCGGTGTGAATTTCCGCGCTACGCTTTAATGGATGATGGAGAAAAAGATTTTTTTGAAACCATTTTTACCATGTAAATTTTACAAATCATGAAATTACAACGTATTTTTAAATACTCTTTCATAGTCGGCGGATTGGCTTTGCTCTCTTCCTGCAAAGATTTCCTCGATATTAACGTCAGCCCCAACTCGGTGTTGGACGCCCCGATCGAACAAATTTTCACCTCGGCAACGGCCACGATCGGTTTTTCCGGCGGCTCTGACTTGCACCGCTTCACCGCGCTGGTCGCCCAGCAGTGCTCGGGCCAGGGCCAGGGTGCTACTACGCAAACGCAGGAGTACGAGCGCTACAACATCCAGGGCTCCGACCTCAACAACGTGTGGAACCTGATGTACGCAACTTCGCTGAGCGACCTGGAACTGGTGATCCAGAAGGCCGCCACGGAAAACAGCCCGCACTATGCCGGCGCTGCGAAAATCCTGAAGGCGTACACGTATATGCAGATCGCTGATTGCTGGGGCAAAGCGCCGTTCAGCGAGGCACTGCAATTCGTTGGCAATGTGTCGCCGGCATTCGACAACAGCGACGCTATTTACCGCGGCGTTGAAACGATGCTGAACGAAGCCATCACGGATATCAACAGCACGACTTCCGTGAAGTCGCCGGGCAGCAACTCGACGATTTTCTCCGGCACTTGGGCAACGTCCAAGCCCCGCTGGGAAAAACTGGCCAACACGCTCAAACTGCGCCTGCTGATCCACCAAAGCAAAAAGGATCGCGCCGGCACGGTTACCGCTATCACTTCGCTGGTGAACTCTGGCGCGCTGTTCATGGACAGCAACAGCGACAACTTCCAGATGTCGTTCGTGAACGCTCCGCGTGCACAAAACCCGTATCACCAGTTTGAACTTGACCGCGCCAACCAGTTCTTCCCCAACGCAACGCTGGTGGATCTGATGAACGCCAAGACGGACCCGCGCCGTCCGCGCTACTTCACGCAGTTCCCTTTCGGTTCGGGTAACTACGCCGGCGCGCGCGGCGGCGATGCGCCCTCGTTCAAGTACTCCCGTATCCACATCTACCTGCGCGGCGATACCACGAATACTACGCCGGTAGCGCCTCAGGCAGACGGTTCGATCACTGCAACGGCTTACAGCTACAACGGCACGGCGCCGGTGCGCATGCTGACCTTTGCTGAGTACAACTTCATTCGTGCGGAAGCGGCCCTCTACGGCGCTCCCGGCGATGCCCAAACCTTCTTCCAGGCGGGTATCCGCGCTTCGATGCAGGCTGCCGGCGTTGCTACGGCGCAGATTGACGCTTACATCGCGGCAAACGGCACCCTCGCCGGCTCGGAGTCGGATAAGGTTCGCCAAATTATCGAAGAGAAGTTCGTAGCCAACTTCGGCGTTGCTGTGGAAGCATGGAACGACTGGCGTCGTACGGGCTTCCCCGTGATTTCGGTGCCGGGCAACGCGCTTTTCCCGAATACGCCGCGCTCGTTCTTCTATCCGCAATCGGAAATTGACCTGAATCCGAATGCGCCGGCGCAAAAAGCGAATATGGACGAACGCGTATTCTGGGACGCCCAGTAAGTGTTCACTTACACGCACTGCCGCGTTTAATCCGGCAGTTCGCCATGAGCCATTCTGCTTTTGCAGGATGGCTCATTTTTTTTCTTTACCTTCGCACGAAAGCGCGCCGCCCGCAAAACGCCAGCTATTTCACGCATTCAACCTGTCCTGTCGTATGCTGTCTGCCTGCCGGTTTTCGATTCTTGCCCTGTTTCTCCTCGTGCTGTTTGCTTATTGCAGCCAAAATGATCGCCCGCCCCGAATCCTCGTGTTTTCCAAAACCGCTGGCTACCGCCACGCCTGCATCCCCGCCGGTGTCGCCGCCCTGCGCCAAATCTGCCGGGAAAACGGCATGGTGATGGATACCACCGAAGATGCGTCGGCTTTCACGGAGGAGAATCTCCGCCGATACGCCGCTGTCGTGTTCCTCAACACCACGGGTGATGTGCTCAATCCCGCCCAGGAGACGGACTTTGAACGGTATATCCAGGCCGGCGGCGGATACGTGGGCATCCACGCCGCCACGGATACGGAGTACGGCTGGAGCTGGTACGGCGGCCTCGCCGGTGCGTACTTCAGCAGCCACCCCGCTATCCAGGAGGCGCGCGTGCAGGTGTGCGACCATCGGCACCACGCGACCAAACACCTGCCCGACAGCCTGTGGATTCGATCGGACGAGTGGTACAATTTCAAAAACGTCAATCCCAACCTGAATATCCTGCTGAAACTGGACGAGTCCTCCTACGAGGGCGGCACGATGCAAGGCAACCACCCCCTCGCCTGGTACCACGAGTACGACGGCGGCCGCGCCTTCTACACCGCCATGGGGCATACCGAGGCCTCGTACGAGGAACCGCTGTTCCGGCAACACCTGCTGGGCGGACTGCTGTACGCCATCGGCAAAAACCGCCGGCTTCGATATGCCGATTGCCGCACCGAGCGCGTGCCCGACCCCACCCGCTTCGTCAAAACCGTGCTGGCGACTGAACTAAACGAGCCCATGGAGTTCGATATGCTGCCCAACGGCAAGGTACTGATCGTGGAACGGCGGGGCGCCATCAAACTCTTCGAACCCGCCACCGGCCTTACCAATACCGTGTACAAACTGCCTGTCCACGACGAGCATGAAGACGGCCTCATGGGTCTGGCGCTCGATCCGAATTTTGAAAAAAACCGCTGGATCTACCTGTACTACTCCCCACCGGTCAATAAAGCGGTTAATTATCTCTCCCGCTTTGTATTTCAGGGCGATTCGCTCGACGTCGCTTCCGAAAAGGTGATCCTCGAAGTGGTCGTCCAACGCGACGAGTGCTGCCATGCCGGCGGCAGCATCGAGTTTGACGCGGAGGGCCATCTTTATCTTTCCACCGGCGACAATACCAATCCTTTTGCCTCAGACGGCTACGCGCCAATAGACGAACGCCCGGGCCGCAGCGCCTGGGATGCGCAAAAATCTTCGGCGAACGCCCTGGATTTGCGCGGCAAGATCATCCGCATCCGGCCGCTGCCCGACGGCTCCTATATATGTCCGGCGGGCAATCTGTTTACAGAAAAAGATATTCGAACCAGTCGCGCCGAGGCGCCGCAGGGCGTGTCTGTGAACGGCGCGCGCCCGGAAATCTACGTCATGGGCTGCCGCAATCCCTTCCGTATCTCACTTGACAAGCGGCGCAAACTCCTGTTCTGGGGGGAAGTTGGTCCGGACGCCGGCGAACCCGACAGCGCCCGGGGGCCGCAGGGCTACGACGAGGTGAACCGTGCCCGCAGTGCCGGATTTTTTGGCTGGCCGTATTTTGTGGGCGCCAATCATGCCTACCGCGACTACCATTTTGCCCGGCAATCCGCTGGCGCGCCCTTCAACCCCGCCAGCCCTTTCAACGACTCCCCTAACAACACCGGTCGCCGAGCGCTCCCTCCCGCCCAGCCCGCCTTTATTTGGTATCCTTACGGCAACTCGCCCGATTTTCCGCTCGTCGGGACCGGTGGTCGGAATGCGATGGCAGGCCCGGTGTATTATTGCGACGACTACCCCGCTGAAACGCGGTTTCCGGATTACTACCACGGCAAGCTCATCACCTACGACTGGATGCGCGGCTGGATGATGGCTGTTACCCTCGACAGCCTGGGTAATTTCAGCCGGATGGAGCGCTTCGGTGATTCGATCAGCCTGTCGCGCCCGATGGATATGTTGATTGACCGGAACGGCAGCTTGTGGGTGCTGGAATACGGCGTGCAGTGGTTTGCCCAAAACCCCGACGCCCGGCTGAGCCGGATAGACTTTGTGCGTGGTAACCGGCCGCCAAAGCCTGTTTTGCAGGCTGACCGACTGGCCGGCGCGGCCCCTTGCACCGTCGTGTTTTCCGCCGCCGGTTCCTGCGACTACGATGGCGACCGCATAGATTACAAACTGGATTTTGGCGACGGCACGCCGCCGTATTTCCTGGGCCACGAAAAAATCCGAACCCTGCAGGCCGGCCTGCACCGGAAAACGCCGCGACCGGCGCTTGACAGCCTCGCGCACACGTATGCGAAACCCGGCAGGTACGAGGCCGTACTGACCCTCACAGACACCAAAGGCGTGTCTGCCCGCACGACCATCCGCGTTGAAGTGGGCAACGAGCCGCCGACTGTATTCTGGGATTTTGGCGGTTACAATCGGTCTTTTTACCAGCCTGGCGATACCCTTCGCTACCGCGTGGCGGTGGAAGACCGCGAAGACGGCAGCCTGTCTGCCGGCGCCATTTCGCCTGCGCGGGTGGCTGTGCGCTGTGATTACCTCGAGACCGGCTTCGATATCACAGCTATTGCGCAAGGCCACCAGACGGCTCAAAAGACCGCTGAATTTGCCCGCGGCAAGACCCTGATTGAGGGCGCCGATTGCGGCAGTTGCCACGCGACTGATCGCCAGATCAACGGTCCGGCGTACAGGGCTATTGCGGCGCGGTATAAAAACGACGATTTTGCCGTGCGCAACCTCTCTTTAAAAATTATTAAAGGAGGCGCCGGCGCTTGGGGGCAGACCGTGATGAGCGCCCACCCGCAATTGAGCGAAGCGGATGCAGGCGATATGGTGCGTTGGATACTTTCGCTAAACGCCCCGGAAAAACCCGCGCAGCAGATGGCTTGGCGGGGCGTCCGCCGGCTCGTGCCACCGGACACGACTGAAAAATCCGGCAAAAAATGGCCCGGCGTTTTTATTTTTCAGGCATCTTACACGGATAACGGTGCAGGGCGCGCGGCTGCGCGTACGGGCGCACAAACGCTTGCCCTCCGCCCGGCTTTCCTGCAGGCTGAGGCTGCAGATGGCTTTTCGCCCGGCGTGACCACCTATTGGCCCTTTAAATCAGACACCGCCGTGTTGAAAGACCTGAAAGACGGCAGCCATTTTCTGATTCGCCGGGCCGATTTGCACAATGTGCACACCGTAGCTTTTGGCGTGGGTTCGAGCGACAAGCGCCACCGTTTTGGCGGTGGGCGCATCGAATTGCGCCTCGAACGGCCGGACGGCCCGCTGGCCGGGTTGGTTGAGTTGGCGCCGACGCCCGTGTCGGCGGACATGCAGTTTCGGGAAGTCCGGCTGCCTGTTCGGCTGCCGGCAAACTACCGTCCGCCGGCAGGGCAGCAGGGATTTGTAGATGCGTATTTTGTGTTGCGCAATGAAAGCGCTCCATCGGAGCAGATCGCAGCGATTGATTGGCTGCGGTTTGATTTTCTCCGCTGATTCCGGGCGCTGATTGTCCCCCTACGCTTGGGTCAATTTCCGAAATCGTCTCCAAACGCATCATCCGGGCGGCGAATCGGTTGCGTTTTCTGCTTTTGTTGCGGCTGTTTGTTGCCGCTTGGCGGGAGTTCGTCGTTGTACAGATCGGGGCCGAAGTATTCCTCATCGGAAGCCGGGCCTGTGTGCTCGTAGGCGGAGCAGTCTGTTTCAATGCCGAGGTCGCCGGGCGGCGGCTCGAACCGCGGGCCGGCGTCGTAGCCCGATTTGGGATCCTTCTCCAATCGCTGCAAAAATCCGGCAAAAATAGGACGGGCCATCCGCGAGCCCTGTCCGTCGGACAGGCTGAGAAACCGGATCCAGCGGTCTTCTCCGCCCACCCAGGTACCGACGACCAGGCGGGGGGTGATGCCCACGAACCAGCCGTCGGAGTACTCGTTTGTCGTGCCGGTTTTGCCGCCTACATCGCTTTTGAGGGTATTGATACCCGGTGCGCCGGCGACGTTGTACCGCAGCATTTGCGTCATCACGTAATTGGCATTGGCGGGCAGTGCGCGCCGTTCTTCCTGGATATTTTCATAGAGCACCTTACCGTTTTTGTCCGTGATTTTCCGGATAACAAAGGGCCGGCCGTACAGTCCGTTGTTGGCAAAAGTGGCGTATGCGCCGGTCATTTCATAGACCATCAGATCAGAAGCGCCCAGGCAGATCGAGGGCGCGTCGGGGATCAGGCTGGAGTCTATGCCCATATTGTGCACCAGTCCGCGCACCGGGCGCGTATCGCCCATTTGTTTCATCAGATACGCGCTGACCGAATTCACGGAATGTTTCAGCGCATCTTTCAGCGTCATTCGTTCACCGGAATAGCTGCCTGTGGAGTTGCTTGGCGTCCAGTCCGAAAGCGTATTAAAATTGCCGTAGTGCGCGGGTATGGTGACGGCAACGTCGTACGTTTGGAAGCAGGGACTGATGCTTTGTTGCGCGATGGCTGTGGCGTACACAAATGGTTTGAACGTGGAGCCGACCTGGCGGCGGGAGCGCACGTGGTCGAATTGGAAGTATTTAAAATGGATACCGCCCACCCAGGCTTTGATTTCGCTGTTCAGCGGATCAACGGCCAGGATACCGGTTTGCAGAAACATGCGGTGGTACTTGAGGCTGTCCATTGGGCTCATCACCGTATCTTTTTCAAAGCCGGGTGCGTCCCAGCTGAATACCCGCATTTTCACTTTTTTGTTATAAGTAGCCCTAATTGCGGTCTGGAGTGCCGACCACTGTTTTTTGGCGACGGGCCATTCCGGGCTTTTCATCAGATCGCGATAGGCGGCTGCCATCTCGGGCGTAATAATTTTTTTACTGGTCAGTCGGCTTAATGAACCTTTATCGCGTTCCGCTTCCAGCATTCGGATCATATCCGCGTCGCGCAGTTCCATATCATATTTTTCCTCTATGCGCGCGCCAATTTCGTCCATATATTTCGGCCGGATAGTCTGGTATCGGTCGCCATCGCGCATCAGTATCGTCAGGTTTCCCTGTCGGATGGCCAGTTCCTCGTCGGTAGTTTCCCGGCCGCGGTACGACCAGGGGTCGCGGCCTTTCCAGACTTGAAAAAAGCGTTTTTGGAGCGTTCGCATTTGTTCCCGCATGGCTGCTTCGGCATGCGCCTGATAGACGGGGTTGATAGTGGTATAAATTCGGAGGCCCTCTCTGTAGATATTGTATTTGGCGCCGTCGGGTTTTCGGGCTTCCGGGGCGTCCAGTATTCTTTGCACGTCTTTTTTCAATTCGGCGCAGAGATAAGGGGCTTTATCGTCGGTAAAACTCACCCGTTTGAACCGGCGCATATCGAGCGGCAGTACTTTCAGGCTGTCGTATTGCGCGTCGGTGATATAATCATTGTTGCGCATTTGGTACAGCACGACCATCCGCCGCTGGATGCAGCGGTCTGGAAAGCGCGCGGGATTGTAGCGCGAGGGGTTTTGGAGCATGCCAATCAGCGTGGCGGCCTCTTCAATCTTTAATTTTTCCTGGCTTTTTCCGAAATAGATTTCGGCGGCCGATTGGATTCCGTAGGCGTTATTGACAAAATCAACCTGGTTGAGATACATGGCCAGGATTTCTTCTTTGGTGTAGCTGCGTTCCAGTTTAACAGCAGTGATCCACTCGCGCAACTTGCGGTACACCAGCGCGAACGTTTTTTCAATTGCCGACATGCCTTCGAATTTGCGGTCGGAATACAGGTTTTTTGCCAGTTGCTGCGTGATCGTCGAGCCGCCGCCGGCACTTTGGTCGCGCAGCAGCAGCGTGCGGATCACGACCCGCGCGACCGCGCGATAATCCACGCCGCAGTGGTCGCGAAAGCGTTCATCTTCCGTAGCAAGGAGGGCGTTGACGATCTGCGGGTTGAGTTGTTCGTATTTGACCGGTACCCGGTTTTCGATAAAATAGCGGCCGAGGACGGCGCCATTTTCAGCCAGCACTTCGCTGGCCAGCGCGCTTTTGGGGTCTTCCAACTCGCGGAAGGACGGAATTGCGACCAGGCTGATCACACCGATGGTGAGGACTGCCATCGCCAAACTTCCCAGTACAATGACCCAAAACGCCCGCACCAGTTTGTGGTACAAAGGCATACGTTTCTTCTGAACGCGGGCTTTAACGAGCAGGAGGCTTCGCGGTTCCATAGCAGTGTGGTTGTGTGCGTGTAATCCGTAGCAAAAATACGCTTATTTTTGACTTTGGCTGAAAATCCTGGCTATGCGCTCAGCGCTTGTTCAAGTTTTGATTTAGACACGCTCTTAGTGCAACAATACCCGCACCGTTTCGATTTTTCGATTGCTGACCAATTCCAGTTGGAACACCTTGCCGTCCAGTTCGAGGCGGGCGCCCTGGGCCGGGATATTTTGTGCGACCGTGACGAGATAGCCTGAGAGTGTGGCGTAGTCGCCCTGCGGCAGTTCGAGTTCGGGGTATTTTTTATTCAGGTAATCAATTTCGAGTCTGCCGGAGAACAAGTATTCCCGCGGGCCGATGCGGGCGTCCATGAACTCCTCCTGGTCGTGCTCGTCGTCAATTTCTCCAAAGAGTTGTTCCAGGGCGTCTTCCAGCGTAATCAGGCCGGCTACGCTGCCGTATTCATCCACGACGCAGGCGATGCTGCTGCGGTTTCGGATAAATTTATTGAGCAGTTCGCTGACAGCGATCGTTTCGGGCACGAAGTCAATCGGCATCATTGCCTGTCGGATCGTTGTTGGCCGGCTGAACAACTGCTGCACGTGTACGTAGCCGAGCACCTGATCCAGGTCGCCGTCGCTCACCAGGATGCGCGACAATTTACTTTCGGTAAACAATTGTTTCAGTATTTCCACCGGACTTTTCACGTCCACATGCACGATGTCTGGTCGGGGCGCCATGCAATTGTAGGCGCGTACGTCTTTCAGGTGCAGCGCATTTTCGAGCAGGTCGGCCGTGGCCTCTTCTTCCTCCCGGGAGTGTGCGGGGTGTTGGTGCATCATGTACTCCACCAGTGCGGCGTCCACATCGCCGGCGGGGTTGGGATACAGGTTTTTGAAAATCGTTTTGCGAAAAAGCGACAGCAGTCCGAACAGGATCAGCGCGGCGAACACGGGCGGCGCCCAGCCGCTGCCAAAAGCGAAAGCCAGGGGGGGCGTCAGCCACAAAGCGGTGAGGGCGGCGAGGGTGCTGAGCAGCAAAATTGCCGGGAACCGGTGGCTGCCGGGGCGCAACGCTTCGATCCAGGCAAAAAAACGATGTCGAGGGGCTTCGTCCATGGAAAAATGAAAATAATTGCGGAATTGGGATTGCGGATTTATTCTTGGAGGGCGTTGTCTATTTGTTCTGTTTTGATGCGTCCTTTGGGGACGAGGATTTTCCAGTAGGAAAAATCATCGCGGGCTTCGAGGCCATATCCGTACATAATTTCGCCGGGTTTTGTAATCTTAACAAACTTATCCGTGTGCACCCGGCCGGTTCGTTCTTCCCAGATCAATTCTTCTGTTTCCAGAAACTCCTTTTTTGCGGAGCGCAGCACGACGCTATCGCGCACCGTGACGGCGCCTTTATCCACGCGTCGAACGCCGTTTCGGGCGGTCAGCGTGCTTGATACCTGACGCCGGTCATCCAAAAAATCCACTTGAACCCCATCCGGAAACTCTTGTCGGGGATCCTCCTGATCGGAAAAGTTGCGCATCGTAGGCGCCTGAATGCGCACCCGCACGAGCGCGCTGTCGGAGTACAGGATTTCCACATTCCGGCCGACCTCCATTTTGGTGTCAGCCTCCGTAAAAACAGCCTCCTCGCGCGCCTGCGAATCGCAGCCGCCGACTGCAAACAACGGCAAAAAATAGCATAAAAAAGTGTATCGCATCATAAATCGGCACACAACCGATGTAAAGTTCGTGAAACTATTCAAAAAGGCGCGCATTTTTGCTGCCGAACATCTTTTGAGCGTATTTTAATCGCCTGTAGAGGCAAAGACTAACCGGTTTTTTCGGGGGCGCCGCGCATCAGGCGCCGCAACCCGAAACGGATTGCCAGGAGCGCACCGACCACGATTAGCACGAGATATCCTACCGGAACGCGGACGAATGCGATGAGGTGGGTGCGATCCAGTAGGTACATCAGCACGAAAACCGCCCCGATCACCATCATGAGGTTGGAGAGGCGGCCAAACCCCGGAATATCGTCGAAGGACACATTCCGGCGGATCAGGGCGAGGGTGAGGGCCATGGCGAGGACGGGCAGGGCCTGGGTGTACAGGTTCATGTTCAGGATGCTTCCGCGTTCGAACAAAAAAAGGTACACGCTCAGGGCGACGGCGAAGACCCCCGGGATACAGGCGCCGTAGAGGAGCAGCATATAGAGGTAGCGCCAGGGCGCGTTGCGGCTTTCGTCCTGCGCTATCCAGCCAATCAGCAGCGCCAGCAGGGGCAGTGCGGCAAAATAGCCGATCAGCCACGCAGGCTGCGCGCTGAGAAAGTCAAAAAATTCACCTAGCGTCATGTATAAAAAGTGCGATAATCAAATTCTTGCCGGCGTGTTGTTTGCGCGCCGGCGCAACATCTATGGATAACCGAACGCGTTACCGGGTAAGCAGCGCGCAGGACTATCTCCCGCTTTGTTTTCAGCCCTGGTGGTTGGACGCGGTTTGCGGGGCGGATCGCTGGGGCGCAGCGTTGACCGATTCGTGCGAGCCGGTTCGGGTCGTTTGGCCGTGGTTTGGCACGCGGCGGATGGGCCTTTCGGTGGTCGTGCCGCCGCCCTTCACTAGTTACGGCGGGCCGTGGGTTTTCGGGCAGTCCGACACAAACGCCCACAAATATACGGCACAATATCGGATCATTTCGCGCTTAGTCGCCCAGCTGCCGAAAGTCTGGTTTTTCCGCCAAAATCTGCATCCGGATCTGTTGCAGCGGCTGCCATTGCACTGGGCGGGTTTTCGGGAAACGACCCGGTATTCTTACCGCCTGGATTCGTCTTTGGGTTTGGAGAACCTGTGGCGGGGTTTTTCTCCGGCGTTGCGCGGGCATCTGCGCAAAGCGGAATCGGCGGTGGAAATCCGCCGCCAGGATGCGGCGACCGACGTATTGTGGGCGCTAAACGCCGCTTCCTGGCGCCGGCAGGGATTGCCGCAGCCGCATCATTTTCAGATATTCAACCGCTTGCACGGCGCTTTGCAGCAGCGCGGCAGCAGCGCCTTGTGGCTGGCTCATTGCCGGGCGACCGGCGCGCCATGGGCGGCTTTGTACGTGGTATATGACGGTCGGACAGCCGGCGCGCTGCTCAGCGGCGCGGCGCCGGCGGGGCGGCCCTTTGCCGCACTGCCGGCACTGTACTGGGAGGCTATTCAGTTTGCTTTTCAAAAAAAACTGCAGTTCGATTTTGAGGGCAGCATGCATGCGGGCATCGAGCGGGCGTTCCGATCCTTCAACGGGCGGCTGACGCCGTACAATCAGATTCAGCGTTGGGGATAGAAAAAGCCCCGCTGGTCAGCACAGAGCGACCAGCGGGGCTTTTGATCTATTCCGGATAGCGTTTTACGGTGTAGGGCGCGCGCCAACGCGGTGTGCGGTAATCACCGTACCGGTCACCTTACCGCTGTGGTGTTGGTTCCAGTGTTGGTATTCCAGCGAATTAGAACCGATAAAACGGCCTTTTTCCGACGTGATTCCTTTCGGCATATTCAGAATGAAATTGCCTTTTTGATCCACAGCCACCATGCGTTTGTCGCCCAGGCGTACGGCTGCATATTTCTTCGCGTCGGTGTAAGGACGCATATCAATCAGAATAGAATCGCTCGGTTGGAAGCTGATCCGGATCGTTTCCGTTTGTTTGCTGCTCACGATCGTGTCGCGGCCGTTGGTGCAGGTGAAAGTCTGGGTCGTGCAAACAAACTCGCCGGTGAAGCGGCTGCGGAAATCGGGTGCGGGCGTAACGTCGGATGCATTCTTGAAGGGATTGAACGCAGCGCCGGCGCTGTAGAGGGCGATTACAAAAATTAAACTTTTCATTGTACTTTGTTTTTTTTAATTTGCTAAAAGCAAGATTTTTCATGCTTTCGGCGGGTAACGATTATTAAAACTTCGGTTTCGGATAATTTATTGCTTTATGAGCAGCGTGTTACAACTTCATTTGGAAATATCGTGCCAAACTTGCGCCAACGGGATTTTTTTTTGAAAAAAATTTTAAAAAGTTTTTTTTCGTGCTGATTTTGAGGCATTCACGCAACGAAAAAAAACGCCTCGTCCGAAAAAAAAGTTCCAGGACGAGGCGGTAAAGTAGTTGCGATAAAAACGCGCGGCGGAGAATCGTTACCTTTCCTCCAGAAATTTCCGTACAGCGCTAAAGCTCACCGTTTGATTTTGGAAGTGTGCCTGGGCGGCTGCGCAGGCTTCTTGCGAGGCGCCGAGGTGGTTGAGAATATTAGTGAGGTGCATTTTCATGTGTCCCTGCTGGATGCCGGTGGTGACGAGCGAGCGGACGGCGGAGAAATTTTGCGCCAGTCCGACCGAGGCGACAATCATCATCAGTTCGCGGGCGGAGGGGTTGCCGAGCATTTCCAGCGCCCGGCGCGCCAGCGGGTGCAGGGCAGTGAGTCCGCCGACGGCGCCGAGCGCCAGCGGAATTTTTAGTTCGAAGCGAAACAGGCCGTTTTCCACCCAGGCGCGGCTGAGCGAGCGGTATTGGCCGTCGCGGCAGGCGTATGCATGTCCGCAGGCTTCCACAGCCCGAAAGTCGTTGCCGGTGGCGACAACCACAGCGTCTATGCCGTTGAAAATACCTTTATTATGTGTAGCGGCGCGGTAGGGATCAATTTCCGCGATGCGCACCGCCGTGCAAAAGCGGTCAATGGCGGCCGAGCCGGGCATGCCTTCTGTGCGGGCGAGGTCTTCCAATTCGGCGACCGGACATTCCACCCACGCACGCACCAGGCATTCCGGAGTTAGGTTGGAGAGGATACACATGATCACCTCCACGTCGCGCTCGGCGTCGGAGAGGCCGGGTTGCGTTTCGAGGAAGGCTTCGAGCGCGTCGCCGAAGCGTTCCAGCACCGAGTTGATAAAATTAGCGCCCATGCTGTCGCAGGTTTCGAATCGCGTCAGCAGTTGGTAGTAATTCGGCTCCAGGTCGGTAAAATCTTTAAGTTCGATATCCAGGACACCGCCGCCGCGTTTGCGCATATTGGCCGTTAGTTCCGCGCAATCAGACAGCAAGTGCTGTGTGAGTTCGGGCATCAGCGCCTTTAGCCGGTCTGGCGCGCCTGCCCAGCGAAAATGCACCTGACCCAGTTTGGTGGTGCCGAGTACCTCCGCTTTAAATCCGCCGCGCTGCAGCCAGAACTTAGCGCCGCCGGCGGCGGCGGCCACCACGCTGCTTTCTTCGATGACCATTGGGACTGCGTACAGCGTGCCGTTGATCAGGAAATTGGGCGCTACGCTGAACGGCAGCGGAAAATTGGCCAGCGCGTTTTCGGTGAAACCGTCCAGCACCTGCTGTTGCCGCTCGTCGGCGTGCTGCCAGGAATACAGGTCTGTCGCCGCTGTTTCCGGGTCGGAAAAGTAGTGCTGCGCCAACCACTCAATTTTTTGTCGCTTGGAAAGGCGGGAAAAGCCGGAGATAGGAGAAGGCATTCGGATTGCGGAATTACGGATTTAACGGACGGGTCGGAGGAATGCGTAGGCGAGTTCGAGGCCGCGGATTTGGGATTGGACGAACGTATGCAGCTTTTCGTAGTTGCCTTGGGCGTGTTGCAGGAAAGCGGCGGCTTGTCCGTACACGGCGGGGATTTCCGATGTTTGAATCAGGTAATAGCCGTCGAGGAAGTGCTGGATACCGCCGGATATAATCAGGCGTTGCACGCGTCGTTTGGCGCCGAGTCGTTCGACTGCCGAGTTGATAAAATCGGTCATTTGGGCGGCGCTGTGTCCGACGGCGGCGATTTTATCAAAGACCATTTGTTTGGCGGGATCGCTGCGGAGCAGTTCCAGTTTAGCAAAATTAGTTCCGCCCGCGGCGGCGAATTCCACGGCGGCGAGGGGGAGTTGGAGGAGTGCGCGCAGGCTGTCGGGGCCGAAGCCTTGTCCGACCTCTTTGACGATTACGGCGCCCGGGTATTGGCGCAGCACGGTTTCGATGGTTTCCAGCGGTGGGCGTTTGAACCAATCGCCTTCCGGCTGCATGGCTTCCTGGAGGGGATTGACGTGGATGATCAGGCCGTCGGCCTGCAATTTGCCGATCATCTCTTCTATGCGGGCGGTTTCGCCGGCGTCAATCAGCTGTTCGAGTTGAGCGATACCGAGATTAGCGAAGAGCGGCTGGTCGGGCCCGATGGCGGCGCGCACGTCAAAATCGGGCAGCATCTCGTCGCTGTAGAGCAGTTGGCGGCAGGAGCCGAGGCCCATGCCCATGCCAAATTCCCGGCAGGCCCGGGCCAGGTTGTGGTTGATCGTATTGGCCAGGGCGGTGCCGCCCGTCATAGACGACACCCACAAGGGCGCGCGCAGGGTTTTTCCGGCAAAATCCAGCGTGGGCAGGGAGCCGGGAAGCGGGTGCGCGGTGAACAGCGGTTCGTAGTAGAAGCGCGCATCCAATTCGGCCGCGTCAACCCGGCTTTTAAGCGCCAGGTCAATGTGGTCTTTCTTTCGTGAGACGGCGGTGGGGTCTTCCGCCGGAATGTTGTTTTGCATGTAAAAGATGCCGGTGAGTAGCCAGAATGAAGGGCTGAAGGGTTTTTCGGATGCCGGTTTTTTCTTAATCTCAGGAGATTAAAAAAACAGCAGCGATTCCCCACAATAACACTTTTTCCCGCCGCAAGGTTTAGAGCATATCTAAAATTATATTTCTCGCTAATATGAGAGTCTTTTTCAGCCAACCTTCGTTCCTTTTTTTCGCCGTAATTAGTCCCATTACGCCTGCAAAAAGCGCCTTGTCTGGCTAAAAAATCCTTTTCATATTAGCAGAGAATATAATTTTAGACACGCTCTTAGACAGGGTCTTATTCAAAATGCCCATTATTAAAAAAGCCGGTTTTGATCAGGCCGTAACAATTTGCGCCGAACTCGAAGGTACCTTTTATCGCGGCGGTTTTCAGGTCAAACGATTGAATTTCCATGAAGCCCTCGATGATTTCATAGGTTTCCGTCTGATCGGCGCCTGCGCGGAGTTGGGCGACGGCCACGAAGCGTTCTGGCGCGCCGGCGTCGGGGGTAAAATCGGCAAAAAACGGCAGTTTGCTCAGGTGTTCTTTGCGGAAGCCCGAGGCCATCAGGTTGATTTTGTGTCGGTTGCCGAGACTGTCCTGCCAAATGAGGTTGAGGTGCAGCGACAGCAGTTCGTTTTCCTTGACCTCGTCCAGCAGCTGCGTGCATTTTTCCCAGCTCAGCGCCCGGTCGGTGATCATTTCCTGTCCCAGGATGCTGTTGTAGTGTTTCCAATGGAGCAGGTTGGGCGATTCAATTTTTTGCAAATTATACGGCATGGTTGGCGTCCCCTTAAACAGGCCGATGCGCGCGACTTCCGTGGAGCAGCCGGGGCAGGCCAGGTTAAACGTATCGCTGATCGCCCCTTTGATGAGCGTTTGCTGCGCGGAGACCGCTGCGGGGAGGAAGGCGGAAAACAGGATAAATACAAGGAGACGCATCGGGAAAGGGCTTTTTCTTGAGGCAAAAATAAAAAAATACGCCTTTGTTGATACGCATACCTGCGGACAACCTTGCAGTATCATTTTTTTTCTACTTTTGCGCCCGTTTCCACGACGATTTTCCGGGATTGTTATGCCGTCGAATCGTTTAAAATTCACATTCACATCGAGATAAAATGGATTCTTTGATTTACCTGCTCCCGCTTTTCGGTATCGTAGGCCTGTTGTACATGCTCATTTTACAAAATTGGGTTACTAAACAGGATGCCGGCGATTCCAAAATGGCCACGATTGCCGCGCACATTGCCGACGGCGCCATGGCTTTTCTGAAAGCTGAATACCGCGTACTGGCCATCTATGTAGTAGTGGCCGGCGCATTGCTCGGCTGGCAAAGCACCCTGGTCACCACCAGCCACCCGTTGATTGTGGCTGCTTTTGTCATCGGCGCGCTATTTTCCGTGCTGTCCGGCTATTTCGGCATGCGCATCGCTACCAAAGCGAACGTGCGCACGACCCAGGCCGCGCGTACCAGCCTGGCAACCGCCCTGGACGTGTCTTTCAAAGGCGGCTCGGTCATGGGCCTCGGCGTGGCCGGGTTGGCTGTTTTGGGCCTGAGCGCGCTGCTCGCCATATTCTTCGTCTTTTTCATGAACGGCTCCTATAACGAGGGCGGCGGCTACATGACGATGTCTAAGGTACTGGAAGTCCTGGCCGGCTTCTCGCTCGGCGCTGAATCTATCGCACTGTTTGCCCGTGTGGGCGGCGGTATATACACCAAAGCCGCCGATGTCGGCGCCGATTTGGTGGGCAAAGTGGAAGCGGGTATCCCGGAGGACGATCCGCGCAACCCGGCCGTTATTGCCGACAACGTGGGCGACAACGTGGGCGACGTGGCGGGCATGGGCGCTGATTTGTTCGGCTCCTATGTAGCGACGATGCTGGCCGCTATGGTGCTGGGCAACTCGGTTATCCGCGATTCCGGCGGCATTGACGACGCTTTCGGCGGCATGGGCCCGATCCTGCTCCCGATCATGATCGCCGGCCTCGGCATCATTTTCTCGATCATCAGCATGCAGCTGGTGAAAGTCAGCCCCAACGCCAAACTCGACACCAACACCGTACAAGGCGCCCTCAACCGCGGCGTGTATGCGAGCATTCTCCTGACCTTGTTCGCTTGCTACCCGGTTATTAAATGGATGCTGCCCGAGCAAATGACCATGAATTTCTTCGGACAGGGCTCTGTCATGATTTCCAACACCGCCGTATTTGGTGCGGTGCTGGTAGGCCTGTTCGTCGGCGCCGCTATTTCGGCGATTACCGAGTATTATACCGGACTGGGCAAGAAGCCGGTACTGGATATCGTCAAGCAGTCGGCCACGGGCCATGCCACGAACGTGATTGCCGGTTTGGCCACGGGCATGATGTCCACCTGGATGCCGATAGTCTTGTTCTCCGGCGCTATTTGGGGTGCTTACACACTGGCCGGGTTTTATGGTGTGGCGATTGCCGCTTCTGCCATGATGGCCACCACGGCGATGCAGCTGGCCATTGACGCTTTCGGCCCGATTGCCGACAACGCCGGCGGCATCGCTGAAATGAGCGAGTTGCCGAAAGAAGTGCGCGAACGCACCGACGTGCTGGACTCCGTCGGCAACACGACCGCTGCCATCGGCAAAGGCTTCGCCATTGCCTCTGCCGCGCTGACGGCTCTGGGCCTGTTTGCCGCTTATGTGGATTTCACGGGCATCGAGGGCATCAATATATTCAAAGCGAAAGTCTTGTCCGCCCTTTTCCTCGGCGGTATGATCCCGGTCGTGTTCTCCGCCCTGGCAATGAGCGCCGTGGGCCGCGCCGCGATGGATATGGTAAATGAAGTGCGCCGGCAATTCCGGGAAATTCCGGGGCTCTTGGACGGCGACGGCAAAGCCGAGTACGGGCATTGTGTGAAAATTTCCACGGATGCCGCCCTGCGCGAAATGATGCTGCCGGGCCTGATCACGATCGTTACTCCGGTGCTTGTCGGTTTCGTTATGGGCGCGGAAGCATTGGGCGGATACATGGCCGGCGTGACCGTGAGCGGCGTGCTGTGGGCTATCTTCCAATCGAATGCCGGCGGCGCTTGGGACAACGCCAAGAAGTCCTTTGAAAAAGGCGTCGAAATCAACGGCGAAATCTTTTACAAAGGCTCCAATCCGCACAAATCCGCCGTTACCGGCGATACCGTGGGCGATCCGTTCAAAGATACCTCCGGCCCGTCTATGAATATCCTGATCAAACTGACCTGCCTGATCGGGCTGGTGATTGCGCCGATGCTGGGCGGCCACTTTAAGCAGCACGAACAAGGCTCTACCCTGCAGCGGGAGCCGGTGCAGCAAATTTCGCAGACGCCGGCGCAACCGGCTGCTGCGCCTGTGAAATAATTTCACTGCGGTGGATCCGGCTGCGTGCAGCCGGATCCACCGTTTTAGACACGCTCTTAATACCCCCTAAGCATGTTCACCGGCATCATCGAATCCACCGGCATTGTGGAAAAAATTGAACGCGAGCAGGCTAACCTGCACTTTACGATCGCTTCGCCTATCAGCCGGGAACTCAAAATTGACCAAAGCGTCAGCCACAACGGCGTTTGCCTCACGGTGGTGGCGCTGGGCGAAGGCGTTCACACAGTCACCGCCATTGACGAAACCCTGCGGCGCTCCAATCTGGGTGATTGGCGCGTGGGTACCGCCGTCAACCTGGAGCGTTCGATGCGCATGGAAGGCCGCCTCGACGGACACATTGTGCAAGGCCACGTGGACGCTGCCGGCGTGTGCGTGGAGGTGTTGGAAACCGGCGGCAGCTGGCGGGTTACTTTTCAATACCAACCGACGCCCGAGCATATTTTGGTGGACAAAGGCTCCGTATGCGTCAATGGCGTGAGCCTGACCGTCGTGGAGCCGCGCCGCGACCTGTTTTCCGTGGCCATCATTCCCTACACTTGGGCGCACACGAACTTTCAGCACCTGAAGCCCGGCGACCGGGTCAATCTGGAGTTTGATATTATCGGGAAGTATATTGCCCGGTACATGGCCATCTACGGCGGCGGGCTGCCCGGTTAATTCCGCTCGAACAACCAGGGTATCGGCCAGCGTTTCACTACCTTGTAGTTGCCGGTGATGTATTTTCGGATGTGCTTCATCGCTTCCTCCGGACTATCGGTAAACAGCAGCAAATCCAGATCCTCTCTGGAAATCGTGCCCTGTGCGGCCATAAAATCTATAAATTCGCGAAGCGGTTCATAGTACTCCGAGCCCATCACCACAATTGGGAAGCCCTCCACCTTTTTGGTTTGCACGAGCGTCAGCGTTTCGAACAGCTCGTCCATGGTGCCGAATCCGCCCGGCAAAATAATAAACGCAAAGGAGTACTTTACCAACAGCACTTTGCGGACGAAGAAGTAGCGGAACGTGACGTATTTGTGCAAATACGGGTTTTCGTGTTGCTCGTGGGGCAACAGGATGTTGCAGCCCACCGAATAACCGCCCGCTTCGAACGCGCCCCGGTTGGCCGCTTCCATGACCCCCGGACCGCCGCCGGTCATGACGGCCAGGCCCAAATCCGTGGCGATATGTTTGCCGACGTGCCGCGCCATGTCATAATACGGGTGGCCTTCTTTAAATCGGGCCGAGCCAAACACCGTGACGCAGGGGCCAATAAAATGCAATCCGCGAAACCCGCGGATAAATTCCCAAAAAACGCGAAAAGCCCGGACCAGCTCGAATGTGCGGCTGCGCGGGCCTTCGAGAAATTCGAGTTCGCTTCGATTAATGATAGGTTTTTTCTTCATGGAGCCGGTTGGCTAATTTGTTACACAGGACAAACATACACGCATTTTTCGTATCTTTGAGTTTTTTCAGATAAGAACCTATTCAGGCGATGGCCGAGCAAAACTTTGTAGATTACGTTAAGATTCTTTTTCGTTCCGGAAAGGGCGGCGCTGGCAGCGTGCATTTTTACCGCGGGCCGGGCGTGCCGAAAGGCGGCCCCGACGGCGGAGACGGCGGCCGGGGCGGGCATGTGTATTTGGTAGCCGATCCGCAGGAATGGACCCTGTTGAGCCTGAAATTTACCAAGCATATTTACGCAGAAGACGGCCGCGGCGGCAGCGGCGGCTTAAAAACCGGTTCGGATGGCAAGGATGTTTATGTGAAGGTACCTCTGGGCACCGTTGCCAAAGACGCCGAAACGGAGGAAGTGCTGTTGGAAATCACGGAGCCCGGCGAGCAGAAAATCCTCCTGCCGGGCGGCCGGGGCGGGAAGGGGAACAATTTTTTTAAGTCTTCCACCATGCAGACGCCGCGTTTTGCCCAACCCGGGGAATCCGGCATTGAGCAGTGGATCATCCTGGAGTTGAAAGTGCTGGCGGATGTGGGTTTGGTCGGGTTTCCGAATGCCGGGAAAAGTACCCTTTTGAGTGCGGTGACCGCGGCAAAACCCAAGATCGGCGATTATCCGTTCACCACGCTGGTTCCCCAGTTGGGCATCGTTGAGGCCCGTCCGGGCCAGACCTTCATCATGGCCGACATTCCTGGCATTATTGAAGGCGCGCACGAGGGGCGCGGGCTTGGGCACCGTTTTTTGCGGCATATTGAGCGCAACAGCATCCTGCTGTTTTTGATTCCTGCGGATACGGATCGGACGCTGGAGGCGGAGTACGACATTCTGATGAACGAGTTGGAGCAATACAACCCGGATTTGCTGGATAAGCCGCGCATGCTGGCGATTTCCAAATCGGATTTGATAGATGCGGATTTAGAGCGCATGCTCCGGGAGACGCTGCCGCCTGGCCTGCCGGCGATTTTCATTTCTTCGATCACCGGAAAAAACCTGCAGCAGCTGAAAGACCGCCTTTGGCGGACCTTGAACGAGGGCGTCTTATAAAACGCCCTC